>CAUWDF010000141.1:0-6218 GCA_963557245.1 uncultured Bulleidia sp. | reverse complement strand
TATATTTCATAAAAACCCCTATCACTGGTTGTCCAGTAATAGGGGTACACATCAAGTCTAGACGCTTTTTAGAATATACAATAAGAAAAGGCTATGAATCTTACTACAAAGACATTTCAAAATCCAAACTAAAAAGATGAGTTTTTAAACTACAGCGCTAAGTTTAGCACTGCTATAAATTTATCTTTATCAAGTGGATAATAATGTCCAACAGGTGAAGTATTGTTCTTCGTTGCTCTTAAAGCCATTTCTTCAAAATGCGATTCATCTATGTTCAATTCTGTTAAAGTTGTTTTCAACCCCAACATCTTATAAAAAGCTTCTAAATACCCAACCAATTTTAATGTCATTTCTTTTTCTGTACAATTACTATAATCCACATTAAACAAACGATTTGCTAATTGTGCTGTTTTGCATGGATGTTTATCTGCTACATAGCGCAAGTATGCAAGCATAACTACAGCCATACCTTCTCCATGAACAATTCCATACTGTGCACTAAGTTCATGTTCAATTCGATGAGAAGCCCAGTCAGACTCTCGTCCTGTATCTAATAAGTTATTATGGGCGATTGAAGCTAACCACTGAACTTCAGCTCTTGCATCATAATTTTCTGGATCATTCATAATTCTTTCACCATTTAACATCAGCGCTTTTGCCGCTCCTTCAATCAAATAGTCTGTAGTATCAACATGTTCTGTATTTGTATAATAACGTTCTAATAAATGACTCAAAATATCAGAAATACCACATGCCGACTGATATAAAGGAAGCGTCTTGGTATAATGAGGATTCATTACCGCAAAACGAGGAATAATTTTTTCGTCTTCATAACCAAGTTTATTCAATCCATTTGAAATAATTGCGGCATTTGAAGTCTCAGATCCAGATGCTGGAATTGTAGAAATCACTCCAATAGGCAATGCTTTGTTCAGTGTTGCTTTACCCTCGAAGAAATCCCAAACATCTCCTTCATAAGGAATCCCCATAGCCACAGCTTTTGCAGTATCTACAGAACTTCCGCCACCAACTGCTAATACGAAATCTGTTCCATTTTCTCTACCAGTTTCAACTAATTTTCTTACTAATTCAACTTTTGGATTAGGAACAACATTACCATTTTCAACAAAACAAATATTATTTTCTTTGCAAATATTCTCAATTTCTTGATAAATACCTAATGTTTTAACAAAGTCTCCACTGTATACCATCATAAGAGATTTAACATCGAGTTTTTTTAACATTTCAGCAACTTTTCTATATGGTTTTTCACCAAAAATAATCCTTGCTGGGTTTACATATTCAAAATCAATCATATTATTACCTAATTATTTTCATCCTCATCAACTTGTCCGTATGTATTGAATTTCTTCATAACGACTTTCATTTGTCCTTTTGTCAAAATGTTCGGTGTACCAACACACATTGCACGCCATTGAATTTCCGAAATCCACTCACATTCTCTAGCCAATGTAAATGCTGTATCTACATTTCTACCGCAAGCGACCATACCATGATTTTCCATCAGGCAAGCATCTGAATTACCAATTGTTTCTGCAACAACATTTGCTAATTCTCTCGTACCATATGTCACATAAGGAGCTACTGGAACTTCATCTGTACCTGCATCAGCTAAAATATAATGAACTGATTTAATCGGCATATTTAAACTAGACAGAACTGTACAGTACATTGAATGCGTGTGGACAATTGCTCTTGCATCTTTCTTTACTTTATATAAAGCAATATGCAGGTCATGCTCACTAGACGGTTTTCTATCGCCTTCTACGATTGTTCCATCAAGCTTCATGATTACAATATCTTCTGGCTTAGTTTCAAAATAATCAATCCCAGAAGGACTGATAGCCATTAATCTTGTTTCTGGATTATAAACACTAATATTTCCACCCGTCCCACTTGTGAGATGTTCTGTCACAAGTTTTTTTCCATACTCGACAATTTGCTTTCTTTCGAGTGCCATTAACATAAATTATTCTCCTTTATTAACTATTCGTGAACCAAACACCCTTTCGCAAAATAATACATCCAAAATATTTTTCTTCAGATGTCTGTACACTTACAAAAGCATTTTTTGCTTTCTCATAAAAACCAAATCTATCAACAGACTCAAATGTTGCTTTCGGTTCTTCATCTAAGATTATTTTTTCAAATTCGTTCCATATCTCAGGGCGCATATCTGGATGATCTGTTGAGCCCATCAAAACTACTGGTGCGCTAGGTTCATCAACATCCAATGGTAAAAGTTTCATAATTGCCGAAACCAAATCTGTAGCTTTTACGCCATCAGCCCGAAGTATTCTTCTACAAGTCGAAGCAGCTGGATAATTACAATCACCAATTACAATAGTGTCGCCATGCCCCATTTCAGATAAACATTTTAGCAATGCAGGTGATATCAATGGAGAAATACCTTTTAACATTAGTTATCACCTTCTAAATATTTGTGAACAGCTTCCGGTTTATATACCCCTTTGTCAGTAACAATACCTGTAACAAATTCAGGTGGAGTTACATCAAATGCTGGGTAATATCCCCTTACACCATCCATTGTAATCTTTTGACCTAATGACTCTGTAACTTGAGCTGGATCTCGTTCTTCAATGACAACTGAAGACATATCCTTATGTGCTGGATCTGGTGTACCAGTACAATAATATGGAATCCCATAGTAATGCGCCGCTAATGCAATTTGGAATGTACCAACTTTATTTACAACATGACCGTCCATTGTAATAACATCAGAAGCCGAAGTAAATAAATCTACTTTTTTAATTTTCATAGTATAGGCAGGCATGTTGTCTGAAATAACAGTGACATCAAATCCCATATCACACGCCACACTCGCTGTTAATCTAGCACCTTGATAATAAGGTCTTGTTTCTGCACAGAATAATTTAATATTTTTGTTCATTCTACGACATTCTCTAAGCATTGTACCGACAACGGTTCCTGCAAAACACTGTGTCATAATAGTTCCATTATCAGGAATCATTTCAGCTAAATTTCGACCAATAACAGTATATCTACGATAGTTATTATTTTCATAATCATATGCATATTTGAAAATGACGTTCACCAACTCATCACCTGTTATATCAGAAGCACAAGCTGCCTCAGCTACTTTCACAGCGCCATTGACTATACCCTTCATTTGTTCTGCTGTTGTTGGTCTAGCATTAGAAAGTGTATATGCTGCATCTTTTAAATATGAAATGATTTTTTCTGCATCACCTTCTTCTCGAATTTCGTACGCTGCTAATGCCATTCCCATGGCGGCAGCAGTATATGGCCCTTCACTTTGTGTGACCATATCTTTTATAGCTTGTGCTACCTCTTTATGCGAATTACAAATTACAAATTCTGTTCGAATAGGATAGATACGTCTATCCAAAATTCTCACCTTTCCGTCTTCATACCACGCTACATTTTCAAATTTAAGCATGAATGCAAGATTTTCATCTTGTCTATCTTCTAAAATCATAATTGTGATACAACCCTTTCAAATTCCTCAATAATCTGCTCACCGTTCTTATATAATGTTCTATTATTAATAAATTGCACTCCAGTCAAGACAACGAGTTCATCCAACTTAATTCTCTGAGCATTATCTGTAACACATGTAATTTCAGCAACTTTTGAATCGCCAACTGTTCTACGAATCATTTCTGTTCCTGCATAACCAATTGTATCAGCCATTACTTTATTCAAATAATTTAACTTAAATTCATTATTATACAACGGTAAATTAACACATTCATCATATTTCTTACATAACTTAGCTAGAGTCAGATTATAAATATCAACAATTGCCCCCTTAATCCAATCAATAAATTCTGTATTGCCTGAATCCGTAACAACTTTATTAGCTAATGCAAAAAATAGATTTCCAATAACATTACCAATGTCATATCCCATAGGTCCATAGAAGGCAAACTCTGGATCAATGACTTTTAAGCCATTATCATTAATGAAAATAGATCCACTATGTAAATCACCGTGAATCAGTGCCTGTGCATTATTCATAAAATCATCTCGTAACTGGCCTACTTCAGATTTTAAATGTTCATTATTATATAATGTCTCTTCTACAAAATTCTCTTCTCCTTCCGTAATAATATTTCTATTCTTGTAATTATAGTAAGGCTCCGTCAAAACTAAGTCTTCTGTAATATCACACAGATCAACATTGATGAATAGTTTTACTTTTTCCTTCTTTTCATGTCTATCCATTACTAAGTCAGTAGTTGGCAAAAGAGTATTTACCATAAATTCAGAAATATCTTCTGCTAACTTAGGGAAAACCTTACCATTAAATAATTCTCTACGGAGATTTTTATATGCAGAAATATCTTCCATTGTTAATGCACACATTATTTCATCATATTTATAAATTTCTGGTGTATAACCTGGAGCTAACTTTCCTTCTATAGAAAGAATTTCGGCTTCGATTTTATTGCGATGAAGATCCAATGATCTTCCAGATGACCTTAAATATTTATCCGCCTGTTTTACGACAAGAGATTTTCCGGCTTTTTTATCAAATACTCTAAATACATAGTTGATGTTGCCATCGCCAATTTCACATGCTTCTAAATCTGCATCTTCATCAAAAAATTTCACATTATCTTTAATATACTCAACTACAGTTTTTGTATCCATCAAAAAATGTTCATTATACTTATCCATAAATATTTATTTCCATTTCTATAGAATTGGCAGAGCTGGCAATAAATATCACCAGCTCTTCCTAGTATTAATACTTATTGTTCACTTACAACATTTGATGTATTTCTACGATGACCAAGTCCCTTTGGGAACCCAATCAGAATGAAAATAATACCAAATGCAAACATTAGCCATGAATAGAATACAAACGGCATAATTGATATAGGAGCAATTCCTGCTAAACCACCTGCCACAAGAAGCTGACCAGCATATGGTGTTATACCATTTGCAGCAGCAGAGAAGAGATCAAGAATGGAAGCCGTTCTTGCTGGAGCAATATCATATTTTTCAGAGATTTCTTTTGCAATAGGACCACAAGCAATAATTGCCATTGTGTTATTTGTAGTAGCCATGTCAACAAGAGTTACAAGAGCAGCAATCGAAAGTTCGCCACCTACTCTACCTCTAGTATGTTTACCAATCTTATTAAGTAACCAATCCATACCACCAAAGTACTTCATCATAGCGATTACACCACCGACGAAGATTGCAATAACTGCCATATCTTCCATACCCATCATGCCATTATGAAGAATATTGAAACACTCAACAAAAGCGAAATCGCTATGCATCAAACCAATTCCAAGACCTGTAACAATAGAAAGTCCCATTGCAGAAATAACATTCAGTCCGAGTAAAGACAGAACAATGATCATAACATAAGGAATTAAGTTAATAACGCTCCATGTACCGCCAACATTCAGAGCTTCTGCATTAATTGGCCATACAGCAAGAACTATACAGTTAATAATGACTGCTGGAAGAACCATTAATACATTTGCCTTAAATTTTTCTCTCATACCAATGTTCTGAGTTGTTGTAGCTGCAATTGTAGTATCAGAAATGAAGGACAAGTTATCACCGAACATTGCGCCACCAACAACGATACCGCAAACAAACGGAACACTTACGCCTGTTTTCTGAGCGATATCTAAACCAATTGGAAGTAATACAGATACAGTTCCCATGGATGTTCCCATAGAGAAGGAAAGAACACATCCAATTAAGAACAGACCTGGAAGAATCATTCTTGACGGAAGAATAGAAAGCATTAAGTTTGTTACACTATCTGTAGCATGCATAGCGCCTGCAACACCATAGAAAGCACCTGCCAGCATGTAGATAATGACCATTAAGATCAAAGTTTTATCACCGCCACCTTCGCAGAACATATCAACTTTTTCTGAGAAAGTTCTCTTATCGCCAGGTTTTTTTATAGCAAGAGAAATAGTCATTGCTAAGAACATACCAATAAGAAGTGGGAAATTATCGAAGCTACCAGAACCTATACCCATTAGGAAGTAGACAGCCAGGAAAATCAACAGAGGAACAAGACCTAAAAAGCTCCCCTTATTCTGTTTTGAATTATTCGTACTCATTTTCGTCTCCCTTTAAACCCAATTTAAATTATGTCAGGATTTTTTATAAGTAATTTGTCAAATTAAGTGCAACATCTAATGTGAGTTTATAAT
>CAUWDF010000140.1:0-8667 GCA_963557245.1 uncultured Bulleidia sp. | reverse complement strand
AACGAAATTATAAACTCACATTAGATGTTGCACTTAATTTGACAAATTACTTAAAAGAAAAGATGTAAGTATCTCTTCTTTTTTTTGACAAATTAATTACTTGCGTTAATTAATTCAAAACCGTCCCAAAACAGTCAAAAAGTCACAGTAGTGTTACGGAATCGTTGTTATCATGTTAAGACGATTAGAGAGAGAAATAGCTCTTTCTAATGTCTTAAAAAGATGAATACCTAACATCTTAGGTTACATAGTAACAGGGAGGGAGTGTCATGGACAGAACTGTTAAATATCTTAAAAAGTTAATCCGAAATAGTATTTGTCTACTATTAGCATTCTTTACATATTTTAGTCTATTTGATGGTTCTTGGCTTTTAAATGCAGAAGGAGAAGAGACAGGTACGGAACCGGAAGTGATAGAAGCGGCAGATGAAACAGTAGTAGATGGAAGTACAGTTGAAAGATGGCAGGCTACTACAGATAATGATACACAGAATCTGGGTAGAATCTGGACTGACAAAACAGTAACAGATAATACATTGACTTTTTCTAATACAGATAAACAAGGAAATCCCATCACGGAGTCAAAGAATTCAGAAGAAGATTTCTTAGTTTCTCTATCCTTATTATCTTCCTATGCGAATATCAAAGGTACGGTTACATATAACCAACCCTTAGATATTGTAATGGTATTGGATACTTCGGGAAGTATGGACGATTCTTTTTCACATGAGATAAGCTATATTAATGCAGGGTTTAGTAATGATGATCTTTATAGCACTTTAAAGAAAAAGGATAATGGCAAATACTATTATTATGATGAAAGCGAAAACCAATATTTTCATCTTTCCATTCAAAAGGTAGGATGGTGGGATAGTAAATTTACTATTTCTTATCAGAAAAATGGCAAAGAAATAATATTGGTTAATCGTCAGAGTGACAATAGTTTGAATTCTCTACCTGGAAATGAGGATTTAGCTTCTCATATTTACGAACAAAAAATCGGTTTAGGTGAGAGCAAAATAGCATCTTTAAAAAAAGCTACGAAGGCATTTGTTAAAGGAATGCAAGAGGTAAATAATAATATTTCGGATGAATCTCAGAAAGATAGATTATCTATTATTAAGTTTGCAGATGAGGAAATCGATAAGACAATTGGTAATTCGGATAAAGTAGATATTACAATACCGGGTTTTCCTTTTCCTGAAGGTATGCAGAAAACACAGGTGGTTTCGGATTTTGAAACGGATTCAGGAAAATTGATATCATTGATTGATGGTTTATATGCTTATGATGCTACAGCAGCAGATAAAGGATTAGAACTGGCAAAAGCTGTGTTGGATGGTAATACAAAAAACAATAATTATCCGCAACTAATGGGAAGCCGTCCAGATGCAAAAAAAGTAATTATCTTCTTTACGGATGGTGAACCAAATCATGGGAATGGTTTTAGTACTGATGTCGCAAATGCTGCAATAATAAATGCCAAAGCAATAAAAGAATCTGGTGCAGATATTTATTCAATTGGTGTTTTTAAAAATGCAAATCCTTCCGATACAACAAAAGATTTTAACAAATACATGCATGGTGTCTCAAGTAACTATCCAAATGCAATAGCTTATACAAATTTAGGAGATAGGAAACCAAATTCTGATTATTACAAAGCGGCAACAGATGCAGATGAATTAAATAAGATTTTCGACTCTATCCAACAGGAAGTTACAAATAATAGTGCTTCGTATCCAACAGAACAACAAGATGGATATGATCCAAATAAATCTGGTTATGTGACATTTACAGATACTCTTGGAGATTATATGCAAATATCAGATTTTCATTCCATTGTGATTGGAAATCAGAAATATGAAGAACATTCTGTAACAGATAATCAAGATGGTACCGTTACTTATTCCTTTACAGGAAAAGGTGCCGGAAATGATCTGGATACAAACCATCGTGCCGATTTAAAAGATATTTTGATTACAGTGCAAAAGAATGTTTCGAATGGTACTCCAAATGATATCAAAGGTGATGTAGTTGAAATTAAAGTTCCAGCATCTATGATTCCTTTAAGAGGATATAACGTTGAAGTCGTAGATGGTAAAGCTACAACCACCATTACGCATGAAAGTCCTATGCGTTTAGTATATGGAATTAAACCTGTTGCTTCGATTAAAGATATTCTTACTTCACCAGATGAAGGGATGAAAGAGTATATTCAAAAGAATCGGAACGAAGATGGAACAATAAATTTTTATGCGAATGCATTTGAAGCAACTCCTGAAGGAGGAGTAGAAGCAGATGTTCGTGCAGAGTTTATTCCTTCCACACATAACAGTTTCTATTATTTCACAAGTGATACACCTCTTTATATGGATTCAAAGTGTGAATCTCCATTAACAGGACAGGTTGATCCAAATACGGATTATTTCTATAAGAATACATATTATGCAGAAGGTAGTGGATTAGATCCGTTGGTGGAATCATTAGCAGTTTATGGCAATGATATAAAAGATTTTGTGATTAAGAATGATCAAGGACAGGTTGTAGTGAAAGCCGGAACACCGAATCATACAACTCTTACAAGATATGAAATGGCAAAAGGAGATGATCCGACTGTTGATGGAAATATTACAAAAACGGCTAGATATGTTACGAAACCACTTTGGAACAATGGTGAGAATAATTCTCATTATGTAACAGTATTACTTGGAAATAATGGTCGTATTCAGAAGTCTACACCTGGTTCTACGATTATACTTCGTGGTCAGAAGATATTAAGTGGTAGAAAGCTTACTCCAAATGATTATTTCCAGTTTAAAGTTTCTTTAAATGCAAAGTGGGCAGAAGAAAATCCAAATCTTGTCTCGAATGTTGAAATTAATAATGACATTGTTGAAGTGAGTGGTAAAAACATCAGTAATATTGAGACATTTGAATTTGCGCCAATCATAATTAAAAATGGTGGCAAATATAAGTTCGATATTCAAGAAACTATTCCAGAAAATGCGGATCCAGCAATAGATTATGACACGCATATAACAACTGTTGAAATTAATGTAAAGCATATAAATGAAGGCTTTGAAATTTCTATGCCAAGTTATGACAATACAACTGCTTGTTTAAAAGAAGATCAAGTAAGACAAGATAGTGCTGTATTTAGAAACTTTATATCGAGTTCCTTCACATTTATAAAATATGGCAGTAACAATGGTACAGATGGAAAAGACGCTCCATTAGCTGGTGCTCAATTTGCTATCTATGAACTGAATTGCAATGATATGTCTCATGATCATTCCAAGAAAGTACAAGTGACTTGGAAAGATAATCAAGTTGTTGATACACCAGAGGATTGTTGGAGATATGTGCAAACGGTTGAATCTGATGTAAGTGGAAATGTTGCATTTGATAAATTGCATATAGATAGTTCTTATCGTCTTGTAGAAGTGAAACAGCCGGATGGTTATTTAGCTCCAAGTGGGCAGTGGAACATTCGCTATGATGCGAATCAGATGCAGTTCCTACCTGGAGAAAGTGTTGGTAATCCACCAGCGTTTAAAGAAGTACGTAATCCAGATGGATCCATTTCTTATCAGGTGAAAAATTATAAGTGGTATGACATTCCAACAGCTGGTAATACAGGTATTACAAGATTCCTGATTGCTGGTGCTGGATTGATGTTTATTGGTGTGCTGTGGATGCTTGTTAAGCAGCATAATCGTAAAAATGAAATGACAAGCAATGAATAAGTTGAATATGGGCTAGTGGCCGTAAGTTATACATATTCAAAGTAAAAGGAGACAGGGAAATGAAAACAATGAAAAAAGTCCTTTCTAAACTTGCTCTTATGGGATTAGCACTGATGTGTGTAGTCTCCATGGGCATTACTGCTTTCGCAGCAGGTAATTTCTCAAGTGATTCGAAAGGCACACTCACAGTTAACAACGTTCCAACAGGAACTACTGTTAACGCTTATCAAGTTATCAAAGTAAATGTTGATAATTACGCAGCAACACCAGAATATCCAATGTATACTTGGGAGAAAGAAGTTGCTAAATGGTTAAAGGAAAATAACTACAGTCAGTATATTGATGCAGAAGACAAAGTTACAGATGCGTTTGGTGCACTTAAAGGTGAAGAATCTAAACAGTTCTGGAGTGCTTTAGCTGCTGATATCAAAAAATTAAAAATTGTTCCTTTACCAGAACCTAAGGTTGAAGCTAACAAGGCTGTATTCACGGATGTCGCTATGGGTGAATACCTCATCGTTGCTGAAAATAACGAATGGACATTCCTTCCTACAACAGCTGCTTTAATTCCTGAACATACAGAAAAGGGATGGGCTGTTAAGAATGGTGAATGCACATTAAAAGGTAATACAAATGGTAATGGTGGAGAAGAAGATCCAGAAACATCTTCTAAGCCAGCTGTTAATAGCAAGACAGTTAATCAAGACACATTCGCTATTGGTGATACATTAACTTACACACTGAACGTTACAGCTCCTCTTTATGCAGATAATGCAAAAGATAAGCTGTTCGAAGTAAAAGATACACTTCCTGCAGGATTTGCATTCAATAAGGAAATTTTAACCGTTACAGTTGGTAACAAGTTTGCAGATGGTACAAAACTGATTAACGAAGGTGACAAGTATTATACAATCGACGCTTCCATTACTAACACATTTACAGTTAAGTTTACACCTGCATTCTATGAAGAATATGCAAAGATTGATAACGAAGGTAAGATTACAAATAACAAGCTTACTATTGTTTACGATGTACAGGTAAAATCAGATAAGGCTTCTTACGATGATGCAGAAGGTGTAGCAAATAAAGCTGACAAGACAAATACAGCACTTGTTCGCTTTAAGTCTACACAATATGACGACGTATCAAAAGTCCAAGAATCTAAGGCAGCAACAGTTACAACTTATACATTCGCAGCTCTTATCAATAAGAAGGATAGTAAAGATCAGCTTATTTCCAACGCTGCTGAATTCACATTAACAAGAAATGGTAAGCCAGTTAAGTTCTTCCTTGATGGAAGTACATATTATGTAGCTGGTGAAGATAAGACAGACGCACTGGAGAAAATTACAACAGTCAATGGTGTTCTTGATCTCAAGGGGCTTGGCGAAGGTGAGTATGTTCTCACTGAAACAAAGGCTCCAGAAGGATATGTTCTGACTAAGGGTACTGTTGAGTTCGCAGTTAAAAACAATAAAAAAGAATCCGGTCATGTAGTTGATCCAGCTACAAAAGTAACAGGTAGAACAGAAATTACAAATTCTGCATTTGGTGACAATGCTGTTAAGTTCGACGTTGTTAACAGAAAAATGGATGAATTAGAAGGTTCTAAACTTCCTGCAACTGGTGGTATGGGCACAATGATTTTTACAATCGGTGGTCTTTGCTTAATGGTTGCGGCTGTTGCTATCGGCATGCACAATAAGAAAAATGCTTAATCACTAACAAGTTTGGCTTGTTCAAATGAGAAAGCAGAAGAAAAAAATACAAATCAAATTTAGGAACTTTCTGGTGCCCTTGGTTATATTCCTGTTGGGTGCCGGAATTTTCCTTTATCCGGCGGTTAGTAACTTTTTCGCTGTGAAGAACCAAGCTTATACGATTCAGGAGTATCAAGCGACAGTACAGAATACAAGTACAGAGCAATTGGATACAGCTTGGGCGGAAGCAGAAAAATATAATGAGAACCTTGCTGGAGATCCCGTACATGACCCGTTCGTACCAGGAAGTGGATATGTATTGCCCGATAACTACAATGATGTTTTGAACATCAATGGAGATGGGGTTATGGGATATGTGGATATTCCTAAAATTGATGTTTATTTACCTATCTATCATGGCACGAGTGATGAAGTTCTCCAAAAAGGCGCTGGACACTTGGAAGTGACTTATTTACCAATTGGGGGAAAAAATCGTCATTCTGTCATCAGTGCACATAGAGGTCTACCAAGTGCAGAGTTATTTACTCGATTAGATGAAATTGAAGAGGGAGATATCTTCTATATTCATGTATTAGAGAAGACATTGGAATATAAAGTGGACCAGATTACTGTCATTGATCCAGAAGATTTAGCTTCTTTAGCCGTTGAACCTGGAAAGGATCTCGTTACACTTTTGACGTGTACTCCTTATGCGGTCAACACACATCGTTTATTAGTGCGTGGTGCCCGTCTGGAATATGATCCAAATGCAGGTAGTGGACTAGTGTCCGAACAACATGTTGGAAAGAACTTTGAATGGGTAAATATGTATATTTTATCGATTGTTTTAGGTATTCTTCTCATAGTACTGTTATTGCTTCTATTTTTGAAAAAGAGAAAGAAGAAAAAGCAGAAAGAAGAATTAGAAGAAAATGGAGATTCATCCAATGTTTCGTAAAATATGTAATCTCTTATTAGCAATTTTATTTATCTGTGGTGCTGGTATATTCTTTTATCCAGTTGTTGTGGATAAAATGGCAGATGAGGAAAGAATCGAACAGATTGAACAGTTTCAACAGTCTGCACATAATGAAGAACAGCAGGAGGAAGATTTTTTATATACACAGATGCAGGTGTATAACCAACAGATCTATGAGGAAGGCCAAGCGGGAATGAGTGATGCTTGGAATTCTGGTTCGGATACATTCGATTTCAGCAAGACAGGGTTGCAAGATCGTATGATAGGATATTTGACCATCGACAAAATGAATGTGCATGTACCGCTCTATTTTGGGGCAGATGACAGCACTCTAAACGGAGGCGCTGCAGTTCTTGCACAGACAAGTATGCCGATTGGGGGAACGAATACGAACAGTGTCATAGCGGCACATCGTGGTGGTATTCATGGAGCTGGGGTGTTCAAAGAGATAGAGAAGCTGCAAGTTGGTGATCATATTACGATTGCAAATTTGTGGGAAACTCTAGATTATCAAGTGATTAAGGCAATCGTAATTGATCCAAAAGAGATTGAGGCAATTAAAATTGTGGAAGGACAGGATCTTGTTACATTAGTGTCTTGTCACCCATATGGCATTGATACCCAAAGATATCTTGTTTATTGTCAAAGAGTGACAGAAGATATGACAGAAGTAAATATTCCTTTTGAAGGAGAACAATATGTTTCTTCTGAACGTGAGATTTCGTTAGAAAAGAATATACGTACAGTTGGAGGTGTTGGGATTTTTGGGATGTTAATTCTCTATATTATCCGTTCCTTGCGTAGGCATCATCATAAAAATTAAAAAAATTCAAACCATACCCTCTTTACAAAAACGTAAAGAGGGTATGTTCATTATGAAAGAATGTAATAAAATCTGTATGGATATGTAATTTAGATTATTTTCATAACATTTTCAGAAAAAATTTGTTGCATAATGCATTGGGCTCATATATTATCTGAGCATACAAAAAATTCAATGATGAAGAATAAGTAACGTACTGAGGATTCTTTAGAGAGAATGTGGGTGGTGAAAACATTCGTTGAGACAGTATTGTGAAATCCTCTTCTAGAAGCGACCTGAAATAAAATGTAAGGAAGACGGAGTAGAGCCACGTTATAGGTGATACGCATTGTTAGATGCGATAGAGCCAGTTTACTGGGAAATAAGGTGGTACCACGGTTAAGTCGATCGTCCTTTTGTAGGACGATTTTTTGTTAGGAGAACGATTATGAAACTATCCAAAAAGTACCTTGTTATGGTGAGCCTTATGCTCTTCTCTCTGTTCTTTGGGGCAGGGAACTTAATCTTTCCACCTTTTCTAGGACAGAATGCGGGATCCAATACTTTTTTTGCATTACTTGGATTCTTATTTACTGCCGTTCTATTACCTGTCTGTGGCGTATTAGCTGTAGCACGTTTTGGAGGACTAGAGAAACTATCGAGTCGTGTGGGTGTTGTCTTTGCCACCGTATTCACTTTCGTTATCTATCTTTCGATTGGTCCTGGTCTTGGTATTCCAAGAGCTGCTTCTGTACCATTTGAAATGGCAATTCTGCCATATCTTTCAACTTACGCTTCGACACCACTTTTTATGTTATTGTACTCTGCTTTGTTCTTCTTAGCTGCCGGTTGGTTAGCGATGAATCCAAATAAATTAGTGGAGCGTTTTGGGAAAATTTTGACTCCGACACTATTATCTCTGATTGCATTATTGTTTATCGGCTATCTTGTGGGAGGAAACACAGAAATCGGTGTTCCACAAGGGGCTTATGCAACAGAACCAGTCGTTGTTGGATTCTTAGAGGGCTATAATACAATGGATGCTATCGCCGCTTTGAATTTTGGATTTGTCATCAGTACTGCTATTAACCAGTTAGGTGTCAAAGAAAATAAAAATGTCATGAAGGAAATCTTACGTGCAGGTATCTTTGCAGGACTCTTATTGACAGCTGTCTATGTTGTATTAGCATTACTTGGTATGCGTACGTCTGGTCTTTATACAATTGAAGGAAATGGGGCTTGGGTTTTACGCTGTATTGTGAAAGATGTATTTGGAGAACCGGGTGCGATCTTGTTAGCTTCCATCTTTACATTAGCTTGTCTAACAACATGTGTTGGATTAATTACTTCCATTTCTGAATATTTTGCAGGACGGTTTAAGTTTCTTTCATATAGATGAATTATCATTTTAAGTGCAACACTTATAAAAAATAAAAGTCC
>CAUWDF010000139.1:0-1502 GCA_963557245.1 uncultured Bulleidia sp. | reverse complement strand
CATTGCTTAGCTTAAGTTATTTGTGTGTCCAGGATAATGGGTACATATCAGATAAGTTACCACTTTTATGACTCCATTTTATCTTTTCATTCTACTATTTTTCTTTTTCAGAAATCATTTCCAAATATTTTTTATAATATTTATCAATACATTCTTGATTAAATGGATCAATACCTTGTTCCATCATCTCTATTAACTGAGAAGTCTGTGCTTCCAATATATCCATTACCACTTTCGGATAATTCATTTTTTTCGCATGATCTGCATATTCATTTTCATCTAAAATGGAATATCCTCCATCTGGATATAATTTCACATCCAAATCGTAATCGATATTACGGATAGCTTCCCCATCGTAAATCGATGGAGATGCTAAATTACAATAATAGAAAATTCCCGCATGTCGAATCATAGAGATGACATTAAACCATTTTTTTCGATAAAAAAAGCATACTGCCGGCTCTCTTGTCAGCCATTTTCGTCCATCACTCTCAATTACCCATGCTCTGTCGGTAACTGCAACAACATGGTCTTCATCTGATTCCAACACAAAACCTTGACACCATGTTCTATGCAGACTTCCATCATGTTTAAAACTTTGAATATAAACGTAATTTCCTTCTTTAGGGTACATACAGCCTCTTTCCTAAACGTATACTATTGTAAATGTTTACTGTCCTGAATACAAATAAAGCTTCCTGTTTTTCTCAGGAAGCTTTCAGGAGACATATGTTTTAAGATAATTTATGCTTTAAAGTTAATTTTTGCCTGTTTTAAACGACTAATAAGCATTGGAACAACAAAGATACATACAATCATTGTGACAAGGTTATACCATAAATTATAACCTAGAGAGAATGTCCATGCTGCAGCACTTCCTGCTGCGGCACCTTCTGGGAAATAGTAGAAGACGCCAGAAAGAACATTACATACATACTTCAAAAGCATACCAATAGCAATTCCAAATCCCTCTTTCTTCAGAACAAATGTATAAGTAAATACAAGAGCTGCTACTGCAACAAGCAATGCAATTACAATTGTAACTGCTCCCCCGTTCCAACTTTTAGAAATACCAAAGAATGCACATAAGGCAATCACAAAAGATAAAATTCCTGCAACAGTCTTCGAAACGTTCTTGAATGGCCATAAAAGAGAAGTCATACCAATAACAACATGTGGCGCGATGTAATCAAGAATAAACTGCATCGGAGTTAAAATATAAGGTGAACTGAAAAGGAAAGATACAAATAAGGAAATGACACCTACACCTACACCTTTCACCCATCCTAGGTGATAAGAAGCAATAAATACTGCAATTAATTCCAATTCAATCGAACCACCATTTGGCATATCTAAGAAAGGAATCATATTGCCCACAAGTTTCAGGACAACATACAATGCTACATACAAACCCATGTATGCAATAGTTTTGATCTTGTCATTTTTCATAAGTAATTTGTCAAATTAAGTGCAACATCTAATGTGAGTTTATAATTTCGTTT
>CAUWDF010000138.1:0-1607 GCA_963557245.1 uncultured Bulleidia sp. | reverse complement strand
CTGGAACGCTATAGAGCAGAAGAAACAAAAAGCAATAAAAAGGATAATTGAATAATAAAAAAGGGACTCGACCAACTTAAGTTGGATGAGTCCTGAACCCCAGATGCGATTTTGATTATTTCCTATGTCTACTTGACAAGGTACGTACCAATAACAATAGGGAGAATCATTTCATAATCTTTAGCGTTCAAAAAATTTTAAAAGCACTTTTTTCGTTTTTGTATATGGATGGCTACGGAGTGGAAGATTGAATTTAGAATTACCAATGAGAACAGTAGATGGATGTGAGAATTCACGGAATCCCCATTCTCCGTGATATGCCCCCATACCAGAATGTCCTGTACCATTGAATGGAGCACCTTTTACGAGCAGATGCATACAAACTTCATTGATACATCCTCCACCATATTGTTGTGTTTGCATAATTTTTTCTGCCCATTTAATATCTTTTGTAAATAAGTATAAAGAAAGGCCATGCTCACGTTCGGAAATTGTATTTAATAAGGAATCTATTTCATTATCTTTATATGGGACAATTGGTAAGAGAGGGTTAAATAGTTCATGCATAACAATATCATCATTGATATCGATAGGATAGATAATTGTTGGAGCGTATTTTAATGTCTCTACATTACCTTTACCACCATATAGAATGCGATTTCGATAGATATCTGCAGTAGCTGAACAATGTTGATATGCTTGTTTTGAAATGAGTTTTGCATATTCAGAGTTGTTTTGCGGTTCTTGTCCAATCTGTTTGATAAAGGCATTTTTTAGTTCTTTCAAAAATGGTTCGGCGATCTCCTCTGCAACAGCAATTTGATTGATATTGATGCAGACCTGTCCGCTATTTAAGGCCTTGAAAAAGGCGATTTTATGTGCGGCATCTTTTATGTCTGCATCTTTACGTATAATACACCAGTTTCCTGTTTCACCTCCGAGTTCGAGAGCGACAGGAGTGAGATTCTTAGCAGCTTCTGTCATAACATGTTTACCGACATTTGGTGAGCCGGTATAAAAAATTTTATCGAATCGTTCAGCCAAACAAGCATCTGCAATATCGTGTCCACCATCAACTACAGCAATATATTCTTCTGGAAATGTATCGGCAATAATTCGTTGTAATAGAGATGTACAAGCAGCACTTTTTGAACTTGTTTTTATGATTGCAGTATTGCCTGCGGCAATACTTGCAGCAAGAACACCAACAGAAAGTAAGAATGGAAAGTTGAAAGGGGACATGATCAATGCGACTCCATAAGGCATTTTAAAAACTTTTGTAATGATACTAGGGAAACATTGTATGCCACTGAAATGGATTTCAGGACGTGCCCATTTCTTTAAACCATCAATTGCTTCATTAATTTCAAGAATGACAGGACCGATATCACAAAGATAAGCTTCGGTATCACTACGTCCTAAATCATCAAAAAGTGCTTTTTCGATTTCTTTTTGATGGGTTTGAATTGCAATTTTTAAGCGAATAAGTTGATCTTTTCGCCAATTGATATTAAGTGTCGTACCAGTAGCAAAAAATGTACGTTGTTTTGTAACGATGAATTATCATTTTAAGTGCAACACTTATAAAAAATAAAAGTCCATGAATT
>CAUWDF010000137.1:0-1698 GCA_963557245.1 uncultured Bulleidia sp. | reverse complement strand
TAAGTTATAGCTAATAATCCAACAAATTCATGTCTAGGAAATTGGGTACACATCACTTTTTGCTATAACATGGAGGCGAAGATACGGATAACCGATAAAAAGAATGTTTTAAAGAATCCTGTATTTACATCCGATAACTGTATTTCTTTACATTTTGAAAGGGTATCCATGAAATCATGCTTAACATCCATAACTTTCTTACTATCATACAGTAGTGCGCCGTTCTCAAAATGCAAATATAAAGAACGATAATCTAGATTAATGGTTCCTACAGCAGCTTCAATATCATCGGAAACAAATACTTTTGAATGAATAAAACCAGGTGTGTATTCATAAATCTTAACGCCACCTTGAATCAACTGAGCATAATAAGAACGACCAATTTCCCATACAATCTTTTTATCTGCGACGCCAGGCATGATAATACGTACATCTACACCTTTTTTCGCAGTATGAATTAATGTATTAATCATTTCAGAATCAATAATTAAGTAAGGTGTCATGATATATACGTAATCTTTAGCACTATTTAGGATATCTTCATAGACACATTGTGCAGTGAGTTCAGAACTGATTGGTGTTTGAGCATATGGTGCGATAAAGCCATCGTATTTTTCGGGATAAGGACATGGTGCACGGAATACTGTATAGTCATCATCTTCATGACGTAATGCATTCCAGTTGGTTAGGAATGTGACTAAGAATGACCAAACTGCTTGTCCTTTGACACGTATGACGTTATCTTTCCAATGTCCGTGTATTACTTTACGATTGATGTATTCATTCGCTAGGTTAATACCACCAGAGAATGCGGTTTCACCATCGATGACCATGATTTTGCGATGGTCACGATGATTCATGAAAGTGTTAATAATAGGATTGACTCGGTTGAAAGAGACGGCTTTAATTCCTTTTTTCTCCAATTCTTTTGCATAAGAAGCAGGAATGGTTGTGAATGATCCCATATCATCATACATAACACGGCATTCAACGCCTTCTTTTGTTTTCTGCTCTAGAATTTCGAGCATAGAGTTCCACATATCTCCTTCTTCGATGATGAAGTATTCCATGAAGATATATTTTTTGGCCTTCTTCATTTCTTCCAACATAACAGGCCATCCTTTTTCTCCTACTGGATAATAGTCATAATCCTGATTGTACCAAAATGGATAACCTTGATTGGGGATATACCGGAAAGAAGCTTTATGTTCAGGAAAGCGATTGTTGAGATCTTCCAAAATCTTTGAATCTTGTTCTAAATAGGTTGATGAACGTATCTGTTCATGATAGATATCACGGAATGTTTTTCCAAGAATTAGGTCCGCTCCCATAAGGACATAAATCAAGGTTCCAGGAACTGGAGCAACCATGATCATGATGATCCACATAAGATCAGAAGATAAGTGACGACTTGTGCGAATAATATTCAGTACGATTAATACTGCAAGTAAGTGTAAAACACTTTCAATCCAAACTGCTACAGAAGTCAGCCAATGAAATATACAAATCCATAATACAATCTCTGAAATGACAGCTAGTGCCATAAAGGTTATACGGCTGAAAATTAAGTTTTTAATATTCATAACAGTTCTGTCGGTTCTTTCGTGTGCCATGGCGAAAATACCCTCCTTCTGTTTTTAAAGATAGATGAATTATCATTTTAAGTGCAACACTTATAAAAAATAAAAGTCCATGAAT
>CAUWDF010000136.1:0-1729 GCA_963557245.1 uncultured Bulleidia sp. | reverse complement strand
CATATTTATGCCTTCTAAAGCTATTTTTATTTTCTTAAACTCCTAAAGTTAGGAATATATCATACTGAATTCATTTTCTTCGTATTATACATAAAAAAATTAATATTACGTGAACTTTTCAAAATGTTCACATGAGTAATGTAACCAAATAACACATATATGATAAAATAGCTTTACGATTTGGGGGATTAAAATTATATGTTAAGGGATATATTAGCAATTGTTATTGCATATTTATTTGGATCAATTCCTTGGGGCCTAGTCATCGGTCTCGTTTTCTTCCACAAAGATCTTCGAAAAGAAGGCAGTGGTAATATCGGCGGAACAAACGCTGGACGTGTACTAGGTAAGCCAATCGGTATATTAGTTATTTTATTAGATGCTTTCAAAGCTCTCATTTCTATGATTGTAGCTCATTATCTCGCACCAGGTATGGAGGTTTACGCAGGTCTTGCTTGCTGTTTTGGACATTGTTTTCCAATTTTCGCTGGATTCCAGGGTGGGAAAGCAGTTGCCACAAGCTATGGTTTCTTCTTTGGTTTGGCATTATTCGTAACGCACTCCTGGTTCTGGTCATTCATCCTACCTGTAATTCTATTCTTTGTTATTCTGTTCTTCTCTAGAATGGTGAGCTTTTCTTCCATGGCTGCACTTTGGATCAATGCTATTGTGAATACGATTTTGTATTTTACAAGTCAGAATTTGATTCGTGTCAGCGTTCCAATTTCATTAATGATTCTTAGTGCGTTCGTAACTTATCGTCACCGTTCCAATATTGAAAGAATCATTGCAAAGAAAGAAAGTAAGATTACTTGGATGGGTAAAGCACCATGGGAAAAATAGAGGCACTGTCTCTTGAAATTCCATTTTCGCAATCACCTAGAAAAATTTGGATTTATTTACCAGATAGTTATCAGAAAAGCCGAAAAAAATATGATGTTCTCTATATGTTCGATGGACATAATCTTTTCTACGATGATTTAGCTACTTATGGAAAATCATGGGGAATGAAAAAATATCTAGATATTACAAATCTAGATATTATTGTTGTAGGAATGGACTGTAATCATCATGGAAATGAACGTCTTTCAGAATATTGTCCATTTCCACCTGAAAAAACACGTATTGAATCCTTACCTGAAATTCAAGCAGAAGGCATACTTATGGCACAATGGATTGTACAGAAACTAAAGCCAACAATCGAAACACATTACCGTGTCCATACGCACCGCAAACATATTGGAATCGGTGGATCTTCTATGGGGGGGCTTATGAGTGAATATATCATCATTCAATATAATGACCTATTCTCAAAAGCTGCCTGCGTCTCACCTTCTACTCATTTCTGTTTTCATTCCTTAAAAAAATTATTAAAAGAGAAAGAACTGAACTCTAATACATTCATCTATATTGATCAAGGGTCGCAAGAGGTACATGGTAAAAAACTATTTATTGACTGCATCGATATGATGCTAAATATGAATCATCTATTTACAGATGCACGGGCAAACACATATCCACATCTAACTCCTGGTGGTCATCATTGTGAAGCAGATTGGGAAAGAGTCATTCCTATATTTCTGCACTATCTCTATCCAGATTTATACAAAAACAAAAATAGATGTTCAAAATCAAACCAAAAAGGCAAATAACTTTTCAAAGCTATCTGCCTTTTTTGTACAAGTAATTTGTCAAATTAAGTGCAACATCTAATGTGAGTTTATAATTT
>CAUWDF010000135.1:0-1735 GCA_963557245.1 uncultured Bulleidia sp. | reverse complement strand
TATGAAGTACGATTTTACAAGTATTATGGACCGTCATGGTAAAGATGCGATTGCCATTGATGGTGTAGGACAGAAGCCTGGATTTGCGCCAGATGCCCCAAAGGAAGGCTTTGATGTGATCCCAATGTGGGTAGCGGATATGAACTTTCCAACGGTACCAACCATTCCAGAAGAGATCACGAAACGTGTTCAGCATCCAGCATTCGGATACTTCTTTGCGACAGATGAATATTATAATTCCATCATCAACTGGCAGAAGAACCGGAATGGTGTTGAGAATCTTACAAAAGAAGATATTGGGTATGAAAATGGTGTCCTTGGAGGCGTCATCAGTGCTTTGAACTGTGTATGTTCGAAGGGAGACAAGATCTTGATTCATTCCCCGACTTATGTAGGTTTTACAGCTGCACTTACCAATAATGGATATGACCTTGTCCATACACCATTAAAGAAAGATGAAAATGGTATTTGGCGTATGGACTATGAAGACATGGAGGAGAAGTTGAAGACACAGCACATCCATGCGGCGATCATGTGCAATCCTCATAATCCATGTGGAAGAGTATGGGAAAGATGGGAACTGGAGAGAGCGATGGAGCTCTTCCGTAAGTATGATGTATTTGTCGTATCCGATGAGATCTGGTCCGATATCATCTTAGAGGGACATAAACATATTCCGACGCAGAGCGTATCGGAAGATGCAAGAATGAGAACGGCCGCCATGTACGCACCTTCTAAGACATTTAACTTAGCGGGACTGGTAGGTTCCTATCATATTGTATATAACCAGTGGTGGAGAGATAGGATCAATAAAGAATCTTCTCTCTGTCATTATAACGATATGAATGTACTGAGTATGCATGCCTTGATTGGAGCGTATAAACCAGAGGGTTATGAATGGGTAGATGAACTGCGCCATGTAATTACAGAGAATGTGGACTATGCAGTCAACTATATCAAGGATCATTTTGAAGGGATCGAAGTCAGTCGCCCACAAGGAACCTATATGTTGTTCGTCGATTGTACGAAGTGGTGTGAAGCACATGGTAAGACGGTACAGGATGTAGAAAAAGCATGCTGGGATGTAGGTGTAGCCATTCAAGATGGACGTATGTTCTTAGGTCCATGCAGTATCCGTATCAATTTAGCATTACCACTTTCTAGAGTGAAGGAAGCATTTGAACGTATGGATAAATACGTCTTCAACGCAAAATAATATGGTCAGATTAGAAGAAGGAATGATTCTTCCGAACTTTGTTTATGATACGGTCAATGAAGAGTCGATAGCTATTGAAGATACGTTAAAGAAGGTCAAAGGAAGGACAGCATTAGTCTTTTTAAGATATTATGGTTGTCCAATCTGCCAATTGGACATACGAGATTATGCACACCATGTACCAGCAGCCCAAGAAAAGGACGGTCAGATTATACTTGTTCTTCAATCGGATCGAACAAAGTTACAGGAAAAAGTGAATCGAGAGGATCTACCAATCGATATTATCTGTGATCCTAAAATGGAACTCTATCATGAATTTGAGATTAAAGCAGCGAAAAACAAAATGGGACTTGCTGATGCTAAAGTAGTCGCAAAGTTGATGCAGGCAAAGAAAGAGGGCATTGCACATGGTGACTACGAAGGTGAAGAACTACAGCTTCCCGCCGTATTTGTAATGGATAGGAATGGGAAAATCACATATGCACATTATGGAAAAAGTGCAGGGGATATTCCAGATGG
>CAUWDF010000134.1:0-1772 GCA_963557245.1 uncultured Bulleidia sp. | reverse complement strand
TCATGGACTTTTATTTTTTATAAGTGTTGCACTTAAAATGATAATTCATCTATTCTAAAAAATAGTATAAAATTATGCATATGATATACACGAATAGTGATTTTATTTCTATTCTTGTATTCATATGATTGCATATCTATTAAAAAAGGAAAAATTTAAATGGAGGAAATCTATTATGGATTTTTTTAAAAATCGTAAGTTTAAAGAAACGATTGTTTTAATATCATCTATATTTCTTGGAATGGCATTTGGCATTTTCTTAGTTCTGATTTTGAAGGCAATAGTTAATACATATTTATCTCCTGTAGATGAGTTCATGCGTACGATATTTGTTGTTGTAACAATCGTATTTGGCTTTTTTGTGGAATTGATTTTACATGAAATGGGACATATGGTATTTGGATTTCTTTCTGGTTATGAATTTTCTTCATTCCGTATCCTGTCATTTATGATTATTCGTAAAGATGGTAAGTTCTCTTTTCGTCGTTTTTCATTACCAGGTACCGCAGGACAATGTCTTATGATTCCTCCTATGAAAGAAGGAAATGATTTTCCTGTTGTACTCTATAATTTGGGTGGTGTCATTTTTAATGCAGTAACGGGTATTCTGTGCTTTGTAATTGCTTATTGTATGAAAGATGCAAAAATTACTTCGTTGATTTGGAGTGCGGTGGGATTAATTGCAATAATTATGGCTGTTACTAATGGCATTCCAATTCATTCTTCAATTGATAACGATGGTTTGAATGCAATGGTTCTGAAGAAGAATGAAGATGCTAGAAGATGCTTAAAAGTTCTTTTAAATGTGAATAGTGATCTCATTCAAGGCAAACGCATGAAAGATGTACCAGAGACATATTTTACAGGTGATGTATCAAGTCTTGAAACAACTTTGGGATGTTCTGTAGCAGTGCAGTCCTGTGCACGAGAGATTGATAAACACGATTTTGTTATGGCACAGGAAAAGATTGAATATCTTTTAGAGAATGCAAATGAAATGAATTTCATTGATCGTTCCTCTATCACTTGTGAACTAATTTGGATGTTATTATTGCAAGGAAAAAAAGAAGAAGCTTCTTCTTATATGACAAAGAATATTCATTCTTTTATAAAATCAATGCGTTCATTTCCTAGTATTGTAAGATTACAATATGCTTGGGCACGTTATTATGATCAACAAGAAGTAGATGCGGAACAGCATAAGAAACATTTTTATAAACTCTTAAATACGTATCCTTATGCGGGAGAAGTCAAAGGAGAAAAAGAGTTATTTGAAATCACAGAAAAGGGAGAATGGAATGGAACTCAATCAGTATCAGAAGATGGCAATGCGAACAATGAATAAAGAACAGAATTCAGAACAACTTCTTCTAAATGGTGTGATGGGACTATGTGGTGAGTCGGGGGAAGTGATTGATATTGTAAAAAAATCATTGAGTGATGGAAGACCGCTAGACAAGGCACATATTGTAGAAGAATTAGGAGATGTTGCTTGGTATTTAGCTGAGACAGCTCAGGTTCTTGGATTTACATTGGAAGAGATATGTCAAAAGAATTTAGATAAATTGAATGCTCGTTTTCCAGATGGTTTTGCTTCAGAACGTTCAATACATCGTAAATAGATTTACAAAATAATCAATATAGCGAAGGAATCCCACAATCAATGTATGAACGATTAAAACTATACATCTTGGAGTGGGATTTTATTTGGGTTATATCTATAGATGAATTATCATTTTAAGTGCAACACTTATAAAAAATAAAAGTCCATG
>CAUWDF010000133.1:0-1810 GCA_963557245.1 uncultured Bulleidia sp. | reverse complement strand
TTCATGGACTTTTATTTTTTATAAGTGTTGCACTTAAAATGATAATTCATCTATTTAAAAAAGTTTCAAACCTTTCCTGTATGTAGGGGTGAATTGGAATGACTCTATCTTTTCCAGCTTTCGTCTTTTCTCCACCGATTAGGTAGTGCTCTACTTTGTTGTAATTTTCTTTTTTTGCGTTTACCAATTCTCCGATTCGCATGCCACTATAAATCATTATCACACACATGTTAGAAACTCTGTCATCACACGATGCGATTTTCCTTATGGTTTCAGGCGGGATTGCTCGTTTCGCCTTTGTTTTTACGTTAGACTTAAAGTTAACATACTTGACTGGGCATGATTGGACGTAGTTTAACTTAATTGCCTCATCATAGATCATGTTTAAAAGCACTTTAATCTCTGACAAGCTGGTGATCGCGTAAGCATCTGCTAAACTGTCTGCAAACTTTTGCAGCTGCCTATAGTCGAGTTTGTCGATAGGAGTGTCTTCGATTGGAGCGAGCACCTTTAAGTAACTGTTGACTGATTTCAAACGGCGAGTTGAGCAGTTTGAAAATATGACGTTATATCGCTCGTTTAAGAGCTCTCTTATTGTTGGGATAATTTGCTTGGCTTTGACACTTTCGTGCTCTGTGGAGCAGATGTGGGCGTATCAGCCATATTTAAATGCGATTCATGCCACTTGAAAAGTGCAAGCTGAGCATCTTTCCTAGTAGGGTAGTATCCAATTCTTACACGATCTTGCACTGCCTTAGGTTGACCATCTTTGATGATAGGTTTCCATCCAGTAGTGACGACTGCCGTCCATTGGTTGTGCTTTTTTTGTTTTAGCTTGTATATACTACCGAATCCGTTTTCGTTTTTCATGGTATAATATACACAACAGTTCGATAAATTTGTTATTTTCCTCCTTTCGGGATGCCTTGGTGTACTAGACCAAGGCTATTTTTTTGTTTCCTTGTCAATTACTTCCTGCATTGCCTTACGGACAATCTCAGCTTGCTTGATGCCTTGATTTCTGCAAGCTTCAGCAAATGCGTCTACAAACTCACGAGGGAAAGAGCAACTAAGCTTCTTGATGTTGCTTTTGGCGTATTTCTTTTGTGCAGCGTATTTATCTTCCATTTATTTTTCTCCTTTCGATAATTTGTTAATGTATAGCAGTGCACTAATAGTAAACATAACGGCAAACACAAGACTGATGATGTCGTGGTGTAAAAATCCAATAGTGAACTGTACACCGATTAGAACGGCAAGAATAAACAATAACAATAGACTTCTTTTCATAATTGGTTATAATGAAGGCAGAAGGTAAGAGAACCGAAGTTCTCTCACCTAGTTGATTAGAGGCCTAAGGCTCTGAGAATGAGGTTTGCAATCGAAACTGCAATTTCAATTGCTCTCATAACCTGTTCTCTTGTCCAAGGCTCTTTTTTATTTTCCTTCATCACTACCTCCTTTCTGATATTATTATACAATATACATACGTATATGTAAAGCTTTTTCGATTCTTATTTGAACTGATTTTAATGCAAATGTGAATCAATTATGTTTCACGCTTGAATTTACATATTAGGTATAGTATAAACTTATATGTAAATTTACCAGTAGGGTAAGAAGAAAGACTACACCATATCGGTGTAGTCTTTTTCTGTGGACAGATAATTAATCATTGAAACAAAACTTTTTCTTTATATAGGTCAAGTTATATAATATAAATATATACGTAAATGGCACATGGTGCGAGATAAGGGGGCTGTAACGATTGAGTGAATTTGGTTCATTCATTCAAGGCGTACAGCCTCTT
>CAUWDF010000132.1:0-2066 GCA_963557245.1 uncultured Bulleidia sp. | reverse complement strand
CATATTTATGCCTTCTAAAGCTATTTTTATTTTCTTAAACTCCTAAAGTTAGGAAATTATCTCTACAACATGGAGTTCCTCTTATGAAGATGGACAACGCTTGAAAATAGGAAATGTCTATCTGAATAAAGAAGATGCAATTGTAAAAATGGAAGAAAGGTATTGTGCTCAGTTATTGTTGCAGAATGGGGGGGAGAAAAGATTTCTATTTTAGCAAGATGAATTGGTATCTTGTTTATGATTTTGAAAAGAATTGCATCGATTCGCGTTGCAGTGTCAATGAAAAGATTGGTGGAGTAATCTACTTTGATACTTTAGAAGATGCTAGTCATGCTTTACGAAAAGTAGGGCGTAAAAATTATCTGAAATATATTCTGAAGATTTCAGAATAACATATTCCATCTGTGGATAATTCGAATCTACAGATGGGATTTTTTTGTTTCAATAGTCAGAATCCTTTATAATATTAAGAAAGAATAGTTGGGGGATTCTATGCTGAAATGTAAAGAATGTAAGGTATGTAATGGTGTTGCTTGTGCAGGACAAATTCCTGGCCTTGGTGGAAAAGGAAGTGGACAATCCTTTATTCGTAATGTGGAAGAATTAAAAAAAGTAAGATTAAATATGGATGTTTTGATGGAAGATGGAGAGATGGATTTATCTTGCGCCATTCTTGGTATGAATCTTGCAATGCCGATTATGATTGCACCAATTGCTGGAATTGAGAACAATTATGGTGCGCCAATAAAAGATATAGACTATGTAAAGATGACACTTCGAGCAGCGGAAAAAACAGGTATCCGTGCATTTACAGGAGATGGTATCCATATGGATACCATGTTCGTGGATCCAGTTCGAGCGATAGATGAAAATGGTGGAAAAGGCATTGTAACAATCAAGCCTTGGATGCAAAAAGGAGTTGATGATCGCATTGATGCTATCCAAGGAATGCATTATGAAGTGGCTGCAATGGACATTGATTCGGCAGGACTTCCATTATTGAGGGAAGGAAATATACCAGTTGAAAATAAAAATGTACAAAAGTTAAAATATGTAAAAGAAAGAATTGGTCATCCATTCATTGTGAAAGGAATTATGACAGTCCGAGCAGCGAAGATGGCTTTAGAAGCAGGGGCAGATGCGATTGTTGTATCTAATCATGGAGGTAGAGTATTAGACGATTGCTTAGCAACTGTTGAAGTTCTTCCAGAGATTGTAAAAGCCGTCGGAAATCATATGACAATTCTTGTGGATGGAGGAATTCGTTCGGGAATCGATGTATTTAAAGTTCTAGCACTAGGCGCAGATGTGGTTCTTGTCGGTAGACCATTTGCACTCTCTTGTGTAAAAGATGGTGAGGAAGGGCTTG
This sequence comes from uncultured Bulleidia sp., assembly GCA_963557245.1. Taxonomy (GTDB): domain Bacteria; phylum Bacillota_I; class Bacilli_A; order Erysipelotrichales; family Erysipelotrichaceae; genus Bulleidia. The sequence goes on along the minus strand of CAUWDF010000132.1, from coordinate 697 downwards.
TGAAAATGATTGAAAAATTTAAAGAAGAACTCTTTCAAACAATGCGTATGACAGGATGCCGATCACTGAAAGATATTACGAGCGATAAAGTTCGATATGAAAGAATGTAAGTACTATAAAACTGTTTTCAAAAGGTTTACACTCCTTACATAACCGTTTATAATATCTGTTGTATAGTTGAGGTAATAAATGAGCGAATATGAAAATAATGCCTATTTTTGGCAGAAGGTCGATACATTATTTCTTTCTGGGAATTGCAGAGTCCTCAAGAAAAAGGGAGAGGTACATGCTACTTTCAGTAATCTGATTTATCCTTTGGATTATGGCAAATTAGATGATTTAGTAGGTGTCAATGGAAATAGTATTCCAGTTTATTTTGGCTCTGGTAATCGTAATAAGGTCACAGGTCTTGTCGTCGCTGCAGATATTCTTACCAAAGAATTAGATGTAAAGGTACTTGCGGGTTGCAATGAAGATGAGATTGAAGATTTATTGCGTTATCTAAATCAGACAGATTTCCAAAAGACTGTATTGATTCGTAGAGGACAGGAGATTCCTTCTTGGGGACTTACCGATAATTAATGAGTTCTTTTGAAGTTAAGGATTAAAGATAGAGTATGTTCTATGAACATACTCTTTTTGTTAAAAGTAATTTGTCAAATTAAGTGCAACATCTAATGTGAGTTTATAATTTCGT
>CAUWDF010000131.1:0-2127 GCA_963557245.1 uncultured Bulleidia sp. | reverse complement strand
GCATCTGAATAAGATGCAGTAATAATGTTAAATATCAACGATACAGCACACTAGAGCCATGATTGAAATGAGAGATATCAGTAAAGCGTTTGGAAGTGGACGCAGTCGTAGAGTATTGTTTCATAATTTTAGTTTTGAAATTGCAAAAGGGGAGATGGTCGCTATCATGGGTAAAAGTGGTAGTGATAAGACAACATTGCTCAATATCATTGGAGGATTGGAGGCTTTAGATGAAGGTGAATATCTTTTTGAAGGAAAAGAAGTTTCTAAGATGAATGAGAAAGAGCTTTTGAACTTTAGAAGGAATCATATTTCGTTTGTATTTCAGAATTTTGCATTAATTAATGAATATACGGTTGAAGAAAACATACTATTACCACTCGGTTATAAATTTGGAAATAAGACAAAACAGAAAAAAAGAAAAGTGAATACATTTTTGGAACGTCTTGAGATTCCATATGTAAAAAATCAAAAGATAGAAAATTTATCTGGAGGAGAAAAGCAAAGAATTGCAATTGCAAGAGCGTTGATCAGTGATACATCCGTTATTTTAGCTGATGAACCGACAGGTGCTTTGGATGAATATACAGGAAAACTCATTATGAAGCTCTTTCAAGAATTAAAAGAAGAAGGAAAGACAATTATAATTGTCACACATGATGAAGATGTTGCGTCAATGTGTGATCGTACCATCTATATGTAAATAGGAAAAGGGAACGATTTATAAAATGAACGAAACGGGTTAGTGAGAGAACGGTGCGCTTAGTGGTTTTGCTAATTTTGGATTGTTCCCTTTTTGATTGTCTTTTTAGAAGAGTGTGACGATTTTGTGTCCGAAATAAAAGCTCCTATCATGTAGGAGCTACAAATATTTTGTTATAGATTTTTTAGGATTTGTGCCTGTACAGCGGTAATAGCTGCTACACCGACAATATCTTGATAATGGCAACCACGGGATAGATCATTTACAGGTGCTGCAAGACCAGCTAGGATTGGACCATAGGCTTCTGCTTTTGCAAGTCTTTGGACTAATTTATAGCCAATATTTCCAGCATCGATATTTGGAAAGATCAATAGGTTGGCTGTTCCTTTTAAAGGACTTTCTGGTGCTTTGACTGCAGCAATTTCCGGGATTATAGCAGCATCAAGCTGTAACTCTCCATCACATAGATGAGCTGGATAACGTTCGTGTGTCAAAGCAACAGCTTGTTGTACTTTATCTACGAGAGGGTGTTTAGCAGAACCTTTTGTAGAATGCGAAAGAAATGCGATACGTGCTTGTTTTTCTACAAGAGCTTCGAACATTTCTGCGCTATTGTGGGCAATATCGGCCAGTTGTTCAGAAGTAGGATCCTGGTTCAAAGCACAGTCTGCAAATAAGAAAATTCCATGACTTCCATAAGTACAGTCTGGAACGTCCATAATGAAGAAACTAGAAGCGATATTTTTTCCTGGAGCTGTCTTTAAAATCTGTAGAGCGGGACGTAATGTATCTGCAGTCGAGTGGCAAGCACCAGAGATTAGGCCATCGCCTTCTCCGCAATATACCATTAGGATTCCAAAAACGGTCGGATTTGTGCGTACGATTTCTTCCGCTTGTTCATGGGTCATCCCTTTGCCTTTCCGCAAGTTGTACAAAATGTCAGAATATTGTTCTGTACGAGAAGAAGTCGTAGGATCAATCACAGATACATTTGTTAATGAGATATGTAGGCGATTTTCGCTTTTGGCGATTGTTTCTGGATGACCAAGAAGAACGACTTTTGCAAGTTGTTCCTCTGTGATTTCGCTTGCTGCTAATAAGATACGGTCATCTTCTGATTCTGGGAAGATAATGGTCTGTAAGTATCTTCTGGCTCTTTTTTTGATTCCATCGATAAATGACATATATATGCCTCCGAATAAGCGTAGCTCAATTCATGTCACTTTCATTTTGGGGGAAAATGGAAATAATTACTGAAATCAAAATAGCGCTTTTAGGACAAAATGTAAATAAAAAATACATTGAAGTTATGAATAGATGCAAAAGGCGGCAAAATTTGGAAATTATCGTTAACGCTTTCGTAAAGATGATATAATCCTAACTTTAGGAGTTTAAGAAAATAAAAATAGCTTTAGAAGGCATAA
>CAUWDF010000130.1:0-2143 GCA_963557245.1 uncultured Bulleidia sp. | reverse complement strand
AACGAAATTATAAACTCACATTAGATGTTGCACTTAATTTGACAAATTACTTAATCAAAATAAAGAAAAATGTTCGTTTTTGCATCGGATTCGGATGTACAGAATTGTTATTTTGTAAAGAGAGAGACTTGCAAATAGTTCTAAATTGAACTAAAGTAGTTACGTTCAAAATTGAACTAAAAGGAGGGAGACATGTATTGTACGGATTATTTTATGTTCCGAGCTATGGTTGATCGTGCCTATGATATGCATCGCCATAAGACCATGAAAGAATTCGGACTATCTGGAGCGGAAGTTGATATTCTATTATTTCTAGCGAATAATCCTGAATTAAATACGGCAACGGATATCGTACAGAAAAGGAAGCTTTCAAAGTCTCATGCCTCCTTAGCCATTCATTCCTTGTTAGAGAAAGGTCTTATTATAGGAACTTCCGAAGAGGGAGATCACAAGAAAATCCATCTTCATTTACAAGAGAATGCAAAAAAGATTACCGAATATGGTCAGCGTGAACAAGAAGAGTTCATTGGTAATGTATTTGGAAATCTCAGTGAAGAGGAAGCGCGCATCTTGGATCGCTGCATTTCAAAGATGACAGTGTCATTACAAGAACATTATGGAAAATAAAGGGGAAGAAAAATGGACGAAAACAAAGAATTTTTAGGAACCGAGCCGGTAGGTAAACTACTGTTCAAACTCGCTGTTCCAACCGTTATTGCACAGCTTATTAACATGCTGTATAACATTGTTGACCGTATTTATATTGGTCATATGCCTGGAGATGGTAACCTTGCGCTTACTGGTGTAGGTGTATGTTTACCTATCATTATGCTGGTGTCGGCTTTTGCGGCATTGGTTAGTTCGGGTGGTGCACCACGTGCATCCATTAGTATGGGTAAGAAAGATTATGACAATGCAGAAAAGATTTTAGGCGGATGCTTTGTATTACAGATTATTGTTTCAGTTATTTTAACGGCAGTACTGTTACTTGGCGGTAAGAATTTCTTACCACTTTTCGGTGCAAGTGAAAATACACTTGGATACGCTCTTGATTACTTAAATATTTATGCTTGGGGTACAATTTTTGTACAGCTTACTCTTGGTCTGAATGCTTTCATTACGGCACAAGGATTCGCGAAGACAGGTATGTATACAGTTGTTATAGGAGCTGTTCTCAACATTATTCTGGATCCTATTATGATTTTCGGCTTTCATATGGGTGTTAAGGGTGCTGCATTAGCAACTATTATCTCACAGGCTGTTTCCGCAATTTGGTGTGTTGTTTTCTTAAGTGGCAAGAAGTCATTTATTCGTTTAAAGAAAGAATTCTTTAATTTAAATTGGAAAATTTTAGGTCCATGTGTTGGATTGGGTCTATCTACATTTATCATGCAGAGTAGCGAAAGTATTATTTTCGTTTGCTTCAACGCTTCTTTATTAAAGTATGGTGGAGACTTAGCTGTTGGTGCTATGACAATCTGTACAAGTGTTATGCAGTTTGCGATGTTGCCTTTACAGGGAATTGGTCAGGGTGCACAACCAATTACAAGTTATAACTATGGTGCGAAGAATACAGAACGTGTTAAGAAGACATTCTTCTGTTTACTCAAATCTTGTATGTTCTATTCCACATTGTTATGGTTACTGATTATGTTTATGCCTAATGTTTTCGCAAGTATGTTTACAAATTCACCCGAACTGTTAGCGTTTGCACAGACTGCATTACGTATCTATTGTGGAGCGTTACTCCTATTTGGTCTGCAGATAGCTTGCCAGATGACATTTGTTTCGATTGGTTTTGCAGTGGATTCTATCATGGTAGCGATTGTACGTAAGTTCGTCTTATTACTGCCTCTTATTTATCTCGTTCCACATCTTGTTTCAAATGCAACAATGGGTGTATATCTTGCAGAACCAATTGCCGATGTGATTGCAGTTACCTTTACAGGAATACTATTTGCGACAAGATTCAAGAAAGCATTACATAATCTAGAAACAAAAGAAGCTTAAATAGAAAAAGGGAATACAAACTGGAGTGAATCCCTAAAGTAATATGTACCCCAAATCCTAGCCAACTAGGAGGAGGGGTATTTTTATAAGTAATTTGTCAAATTAAGTGCAACATCTAATGTGAGTTTATAAT
>CAUWDF010000129.1:0-2164 GCA_963557245.1 uncultured Bulleidia sp. | reverse complement strand
CAAACGAAATTATAAACTCACATTAGATGTTGCACTTAATTTGACAAATTACTTGCAAATAATAAAAAAACAATCCAATTCATAAATGAATGGATTGTTACTCAACATAAAACGAATAATTTTTCCAATGTTTACTTACTTCAGAATATATCCCAGTTCTCAAATCGTCCAATCGATTTATTTACTTTACTTTACAACCGGAATAGAAACCAGAACTGTTTGTAGAACATTCAAAAGTACTACCGGCAAAATCGAAAGAAGTAATCTGAGAATCAGCTGGAAAATAGACTGTTGTTAAAGAAGTATTTTCTGCTCTAATATCTGTTAACTTTTCTAAACCTGTCAAATTCAATTCTGTTAAAGGTGTATTTGAAATATCAATATAGGAAAGTTCCTTATTCTGTAAAACATCTAAATCGGTAATACCAGTATTTGCTACTGTAACCGACTTTAGAAGTGGAAAAAGTTCAACTCCTTTTACAGATGTCAGTGCAGAATCCTCTGGCGCAATCAACAATATGACAGCATTTCTTTCATCTGCGCTCAGCTGTCCATCCGCATTCGTATCGGTTTGTTCTGAGATATAATTACGAAATAAAGCGTCCGGGAAAGAAGACTCATCAATCACAATATTATTCGGATCAGTTGTTCCAACTACAGCAGCCTCTTCTTTCACTACATTTTGTTTTTTTGCCAAGTAACGATTGAGGCAAATACCAATCGCACTAATTACAACGCCAACTACTAAAAGAACTGTAATCAATTGAAATACTTTATTTCTTTTTTCAGCATGCTTCTTCTGTAATTCTACAACATGCAATGTCTGTGTCTCAGCTGGCATATTACGATCTATATGAATTACACCAGTATCTTCAAAAATATGACGATCTGTCTTTGATAATTTATCCAAAGCCTTTGTAAATTCTATTTCATCTGGTGCTTCCTGTTCTGGCACATCAAATAACAGCTCTTTTTTATCCTCATTCTTGTTCGTATCTGTTTCCATTGCTTCCCTCTCTAAAAAACGGAAAACGATTTTTACGCTTTCCGTCTCATTTATACCACAAAGATATTACCAAGCGACTGCAATGTCAATCTGCGTCAGATTATTATATGCAAAAGTACCTGTATCTACAACAATACCTGTACCAAGACTGGTATCAACTAGAGATCCTAATGGACGAATTGATAAATTTGCTGCAACCATGACATAGTCTCCAAGCATTTTAACACCATCTTCACGTACCCAGTAATCTCCTTGAATACCAGATGCATGCGCTCTTGCTACGCATCCCATCATGTTCAGATTGTAATAAGTTTCTTTGCCACTTGGACCCATGATTTTCCCCTTACTAGGAGTCAATACCTCGCCATTGTAAGCTGCCTGAGGTTCCGTAAATGCAACTGGCTGTACAATAACCTGCTGAGCATCGAGAATACTCTCTCTCTTCATATAGTATGTACCACCATCAATTTCAATCTGCCAATATGCTCCATCATTTGTTCCACATAAATGAATTTCCGTATTTAATGGAAGAACACTGACTGTTGTAGAATCATCTGACGGCAATTTCTTTACTTCAGCACCTTCTACTGTATATTTAATTTCATCTGTTTCATTGAAAAGATATGCTTTATCATCCGTCAAACGTGAGACAGAAATATATCCTGTTTTTCCAGATGATGTTAATACCTGGCACATTTCACCATCAATCCCAATTATATAAACCGGTGATCCTTTTGAATCTCGTTCAATGACCGAAGAAACAGTAGAACTATCCGATAAAATGTCGGAATCACTTGTTAAAAACATTAACTTTTTAGTGGAATTAACAGCCATCTCAAAGGATTTTTCTGTTTGATTGGAAACGCGATCTTTTAAACTTACTGTATTGAACGCAAGAAGTTTTTGACTGTTCAGAAGAGCTACTGCACAGATAGTAGGAAATATCTTTAATAATAATTTCTTCATGAATAATTTTTCTCCTTTCTGCGTTTTATAATCAACCATTCTTTATTCTACATAAATAGCTAACATAATTCAAACAATGTCCTTATCCATTTCTGAATATACAGTGAAAATAGTACATATTTCATTTGGATTTTTCTTATTTTACAAGTAATTTGTCAAATTAAGTGCAACATCTAATGTGAGTTTATAATT
>CAUWDF010000128.1:0-2343 GCA_963557245.1 uncultured Bulleidia sp. | reverse complement strand
CAAGTACGGCCTTCACTCAGTCCTACTCTGTCATATGTCCTGCTCACCGTCACATCGAAATCATTGGACTGGAACGCTGCGTTCTTCCTTTGGACATGATCCACGAACTTATTCGAAGACAGTTCTGTCTGTCTACGTAAAGAAGAGATCGCTTTTTGATAGTCTTCTACAGGCTCGAAGTCTTTTGGAATCAGATTCCTATTGGTGCTCACATCGACAGGGTTGATTCCTAGTCCCAATGACTCGTTATAGCTCTTTTGGACCTTTGAGACATAGCCGTTCAGTTCCTTATAGTATCTTTTACCTAGTATGTCATCTTTTAGGGCTTCGATTATCTCTTCTACCTGTCCAGGGCAGACATCAACAGCTGAATCTACGATGATGTCACTAAAAACAGAGGAAAGTCCTCATAGGACGCATTACCTTCCTCTGCCAACTTGTACAGTCTTCTCAGTTTGTCATCGCTATCGACCTTTTTAGTGAATTTGTCCCAAATTTCTTTCAGGTCATCAGAATTCATCTTCTCCGCCTTCTAGACCTGTCAGTTCTCTCAGATTCTCCTTGTTGAAGTATCCAGGGACTGCCTGATTGACCTTGATAGCTGCGTCACCGATTGCACCGATCGCACTTGCATCTGGTTCGAAGATCGGCTCCCATATTGGCTTGGTCATGTACACTTGATTGCGCTTATAAGACTTGTCGTCCCTGATGCACGCCGCAAGATATCCAGCATTTAAGAACCCAGTACCGAAAGAACGCTGTGCCTTACGAGCTGCTAAACGGAGTGTCTCATGAGCTGCTTTGATTGATTCTGCAGATGTCGGATTGTTCGTTGTAAAACCTAGGTCATCTAATGTGAGCCCTGTCTCTCCTGCGAACAGAGAGGCTTGAGTCTTTACCTCATCCACATACGGTGCCATGGAAGACTGAGAGAACTGTCCTACGGTCGGGCGGTCCCCATCGTCGCTCTTATCGAAACGTAAGAAGCTCGAGATCCTAGCCATCTCCTGTGACATCTCCATATCTGGGTCCGTTCCAAGAACATATTTTTGAGGGAACGAATATACTTCCGAGCAGATATACATGTTGACTAATGTATCTGCGGTATTGTCCTGATACTGCATACAGGACCTAGATATGCGTGAATGTCCGAACGGTCTCTTCGCATCTGGTCGATTGACAATTGGAACGAGGAGCGGATATGGTGCGGCGTGTTCCACTGTAGTAGGTGCATGATTCTTTCGATAGATTGTCGTTCTGTGCGGTTCGAAGTACAGTTCTGTGATTGGATTTCGAAACTGGTCTCTTTCTAGGACTGCATATCCTTCTGTGAGCATACCTGTTATCTCGTCCATGATGCCAGTGGCATTCGCTCCATCGATGACCTGTAACCTTGGATACCCATTCTCATCCGCTGAGATGTAGATGAAATCGCATACCGAGATCAGTGCACCAAGGATAGCCGAATCGCACAGCACATCCATGTTGTTCATCTTATATATTTCCAACATGTTGTAATTGTCATGCTTGAAACCACGGAACTGTAGACGGTCAGCCAATGAATCGACCGCCTTTGTACACCATCCTACCTTCGGTGAGAACTTATGAATCATGTCCGGCGGTACGAACAGGTTTCTGCTCTTATGACATTCTTTCATTTCATAATAATCGTATCGTGTCTCTACTCTTAGCCTTTTATTTGCTAATTTTCGTTTTAAATATTCAGGACCTTTTAGCATCATTGACTCCTTTCTGGTATAAAAAAAGCCACTCATTATTTGAATGGCTACATTTCAGCGAGATATTTTCGCAGCGCGGGGGGATGTTGTTAACCGTGTCTTTCAAGACCGACATAGCCCCCATTATTTTGCATGATAGTTCTTCCAGTCCATACTTTGTGGAAGTGTTCTATTGTTAATTGTCTCATCTGCCTTAAAGACAAATTTGACGCTCTTGTCTGATTTTTTTCTGTTGCAAGCAAGATGCGCTAGCTGTAGGTTCTCAATGTCACTTGGATGTCCACCCTTTGCAATCGGAATGATATGGTCTACAGTCGGTGACATCGGGTCAGGGAACCTCAAGGAAAAGTCTACAGGTCTGCCACATAGGGCACATATTGTTTGTGTCGCATAGATTCTTTTTTTATTTTTATCAAAGGCGGCTCTGTGCTTACCGTCCTTATCTGGTCTATTGCGTTTGTACATATAAGTCATATTGGATGCATCGAAGAGACTAGAGCCAATATGAGTCGATTTTGGGAGGTGATTCTCTAGTCTCTGCATCCATACGTGCCAATAAAAAACAGAGCTTATTAACTCTGCTTTATGCACGATTACATATTAA
>CAUWDF010000127.1:0-2367 GCA_963557245.1 uncultured Bulleidia sp. | reverse complement strand
CCAAACGAAATTATAAACTCACATTAGATGTTGCACTTAATTTGACAAATTACTAGTAAAAAATATATATAAATAAGCCTCATTCTAGCAACATTTTCCAGAAATTTATCGTTTGTTCTCCTTTTCACGTAATGCATAATACTCAATATACGTTTTAAATGCAGAAGGAAATGCAATCTCTTGTATCTTTTCTTTCGAAACAAGATAAAAATCTTCTCTTTCTACCTCTTCAATCTGCTCTGTCTGCACTTCATACGCATGCATATTCCATTCAATATGAGAAAAGATATGTTTTGCCTCTGGCAGAACTTTAATATGTAATGGATAGACCCCTAACTTTTCAACCTCTTGAATCGCCATCTCTTTGGTCATATAACAATCTACACCATAAAATTCATACAGTCCTGCAAGCAGTCCTTTCGTAGGACGCTTATGAATCAAAAAATGTTCCCCATCTTTGATTACCAATAAAGTCCTTTCTACAATCTTTCTATCCTTTAAACGACTTCGATATGGAATCGTATCGATTTTTCCTTCTTTCCGCGCACAACAGGACGCAAAGAAAGGACAATTCATACAATTTGGTGAACCAGTCGGAATACATATCGTCTCTCCTAGTTCCATCACTCCTTGATTCCAGTTCCGTACAAATGAGTTATCCATTTTTTCCAAAAATAAATTTCGAATCATTTCTTCATACATTTTACGTACTGTCGCTTGACGGATATCTTGTTCATCCGCAAAATAGCGCGATAGTACCCGCATCACATTTCCATCTACAGCCGGTACAGGAATACCAAATGCTAAAGAGGCTATAGCACCTGCTGTATAAGGACCGATTCCAGGTAATTTTAAAAGTGTAGGATAATCTGCTGGTAGTTCTCCACCATACTCCTCCACCAGCATCCTTGCACATTTCTTTAGATTACGTGCTCTAGAGTAATAGCCAAGCCCCTCCCATAAACGCATAAGTCTATCTTCTTCACAATTTGCTAGATCTGTAATCGTTGGAAGCTCTTTTTGAAACAGTTTAAATTTTTCCTTCACTGCTTCAATCCTTGTCTGTTGTAACATCACTTCACTCAGCCATACATCATAAGGATTCCCAGTATCACGCCATGGAAGTTGCCTTTTATTTTTTTCATACCAGTTCGCAAGATGAACTGCATCTTCAATATCTATTCTATATTTCATTCTTAGTATTGTAGCAGAAGGAACAATATCTATGTATAGAACTGCCCAGAATACATCGCTAGGAATCTATATTCCACTCAAAAAGTATTTTCCTGAGCATCCGAATTGACTCTCCAAAACCAATCTGTATAATGAACATTGTTCAAATAGAACATAAAAATAAAAATTATCGGAGGATATACATATGATGAAAGTAAAAAAGGAAACACTTCTCTTAATCGCCTGCTTCGTATGGAGCGCTGCCGGATTTAATATTGCAAGAATCGGATTGCTCGTCTATCCAGCTTATATTTCAATTTTAAATATCATTCTATCCATTGTAGTTTTTACCATTTTCCAAAAATTCATTTTTGGACCACTTGTCAAAAAACATACAACACGTATTCATAACTATGAAGAACCCCGTCAATATTTCTGGAATTTCTTTGACCTAAAGTCCTTTATCATCATGGCTGTCATGATGACAGGAGGAATCCTGATTCGTTCCTTGAAACTAGCACCAGAAGGATTTATCGCTGTATTCTATAGTGGTCTTGGTGCTTCTCTCTTATTAGCTGGAATCTTATTTGGCATCAATTATATGCGTTCTTTACGCACTGCTTAAAAAGTATATAAAAGCTGTTATCAACAAAATGGATTGATGTGTACCCCTATTACTGGACAACCAGTGATAGGGGTTTTTATGAAATATAGCTATGAATTTAAAGTTAAATGTGTAGAGATGTATCAGAGTACAGGACTTCATCCTGATGTGCCAAATGGTGTTTCCAAAAAGAATTTCTTCAATTATGTTCATAAATGGTCTGATATTTACACCACGCACGGAAAAGAAGATTTTCGTCATTCTGGCAAAAATAGATATTGGAATCCAACTGAAAAATTCAACTTAATTACAGAGGTAAAAAACGGTAAACCACTGTATGATGTTGCTGTAGCGGCCAATATTAGCACTGGTCAATTATGCAATTGGATTAAGAAATAGGATACGTTAGGTATAGACGGATTACGTGCAAAGAAAGGCAGACCGCCCAAAAAAGCAAATATGACTAAAGAGAAAACAGAAGAATTAACCGAAATAGAAAAACAAGAATTGGAACGTTTACGTATTGAGAATAAATATTTAAAGGCGGAACTCGAATACACAAAAAAATCGATAGCCTTGAGACGAAAAAA
>CAUWDF010000126.1:0-2405 GCA_963557245.1 uncultured Bulleidia sp. | reverse complement strand
CGAAATTATAAACTCACATTAGATGTTGCACTTAATTTGACAAATTACTTGTAAACAAACCCGAATTATCATAGTATCGTATTGGATTTGTGAACTTAAAGGCTTTTTTTTGTAATATGCGTTAGAATAGTTCTATGAGTGAAAAGAAAAAAAGTATCTTTTCCTTTCGGAAAGGAATGTGTTTATTTTTTGCGATTGGAATTAGTTTTATATGGTATCAGTTCTTAGGTGGTAAACGGTGGATAGCTTATGATTTTCATGGAGAGTATGAGCTACCAACTTTTGCTCAAAAGACAAATCCGGATTCTATATATACTGAAGATGAATTTCGCAAAGTATTATCTTCTTATTCTTTTTTTGAGCAATATAATATCGATGAGATTATAGAGGATAGTATTGTTGTTCCAGGTTTAAAAGCCACTTATACATTAGAAGATTATAGAGATGGTTCTGCAGGACCAGGTATCTGTACAAGTATGACTCCGCAAGGGGTGACGGTAACTGAAAATTATGTCCTTGTCAGTGCTTATTGTCATACAAAGAAACATAATTCAGTCATTTATGTTATTGACCGTATTACCCATAAATTCTTAAAAGAGATTGTACTTTTTGATAAATCGCATGTAGGTTCGATAGCATATGACTCTATGCATCATAATATATGGGTATGCTGTCACGATGACCTTTCTCATTTCGCATATGTACGTGCTTTTACGTTAGGACAATTGCAAGATTATTCATTTGAGGAGACGGGTAAACCAATATCTTATATTTTAAATTACCCAATTAAGACACAAAAAAGAGCTTCATTTATGACTTATTATGATGAGCATCTTTATGTTGGGTATTTTTCAAATAAAATCGATTCGCGGACAACGGTCCAAAGGTTCGATGTTGCCACGAATGGAGAATTGATTGTTTATCCAAACATGGATAAAAGAGAGTTATCAGAACCCGATATGACGGCTTTTCCATCTTTAAAGGAATATATTAATGGTGGTATGCAAGGATATGCAAGAGATGAAGATAAGACCTTAATTTTACGCTCTGGAGGATCACATAATGATTCGATATTAATGTCCTTTACGAATCGCCCAGATGATTTAGGGGGGGTGGATCTTACAGATTCACAAGCCGATAGCAAAGAAAAGTTACCACCTCTTGCAGAAGAAATATGTATAACAGATAATCAGATTTATATTTGTTTTGAATCTAGTGCTTTTGCATTTCGGGGAAGAAATGCAGCTCACGTGGATCGAATATTAGTGTTAGATAAAAATAATGAAAATTGTATGGATGATTAAAAAGTTTATGCTGTTCTATGGTATAGTTAGATAAGTATAATATTTTAATCTGACAGAGATATCATCTATGGCAAAACTTTATTACTATTATGGAGCTATGGGAAGCTCAAAATCCGCAAATGCGTTAATGGCTGAATATAATTATAGGGAAAGAGGACAGAAAGTTCTCTTGGCTAAAACAAATCTTGATACACGAGATGGTAAAAACGTCATTAAATCACGTATTGGCCTTGAGAAAGAATGTGTTCTTTTGACAGAGGTTTGTGTCATGACAGACGAAGAACTTGAACAGTATGATGCTGTTATTGTAGATGAAATTCAGTTCGCTAAAGCAGAGCAGGTAGATTTCTTAGCTCATATTGTAGATGATTTGAATATACCAGTTATGTGTTATGGACTGCGTTCGGACTTCCAGCTTCATTTATTTGAAGGTAGTCAACGTATGTTTGAAATTTGTGATGAAATTAAAGAAATTAAAACTGTATGCTGGTGTGGTAAAAAAGCAACTTGTAATGCACGTTATAATGAAAACGGAATTGTAAGAGAAGGTGCTCAGGTTATGCTTGGTGCTAATGATGATTATATTGCGTTATGTCGTAAGCACTTTATTGAAGGAAAGCTTCGTGCCGATGAGAAACCTGTCAGTGTGGATCAACCCGAAAATAAGAAGTAATTAGGAGGTTTCATTCATGCTCTCTTTTATGAGTTTTATTGCTCTTGTTTCATTTTGTATCGTTTCTATAGTTGACAGCATTGCTTCGGAAAGAGGAAAATCTAGAATTTTTAAGATTTTTATCGTTCCATTAGCCCTTCTCATTTTATTTTTCAATCATGCTATGAAAGGATTTTTTCCAATTGCGTTAGTATTTTGTTGGTTGGGAGATCTGTTTCTTATGAAAAACGGGGATAATTATTTTGCGGCTGGCTTATTGTCTTTTTTGATAACTCATATTCTGTTTGCTTGTCATTATTATTTTGTGATTCCAGGATGGCGATTGTCCATCGTGTTATTGGCAATGATTCCATATATACTTTATTGTTTTGTGTATTGATGAATTATCATTTTAAGTGCAACACTTATAAAAAATAAAAGTCCATGAA
>CAUWDF010000125.1:0-2433 GCA_963557245.1 uncultured Bulleidia sp. | reverse complement strand
AAACGAAATTATAAACTCACATTAGATGTTGCACTTAATTTGACAAATTACTTCTGTAATAAAGGGACACTCGAAATGGGTTTGTTTTATATTTTTATCTGAACATTGTGTGAACATTAATTAATTCGGTTAATTAATTAAACAAAGTTGTTATTGAAATTTTACATTTGTATAATGGCGATGAAAACGGGAGGGATAATAAATGAAATTTAATCATTCATTAAAGTGGATTCTCAGTGCTGTAACAGCAATGTCTTTAGGACTTGCGACTCCGGTTACAGTATTTGCGGAATCGAAAGCAACAACCCCTATTGCAGACACTGGTGCTATACCAGAAAAGGGGTATGTTCCACTAACAGAGGAAAATTCAACAGTTACATATCATCTTGCAGGAGATGCTTTAGGAACAAACAAAGAAGGGTTAGATTATTTTGCTTATCAAGCAGATATCTATTCTCATCAGTATGCGTTAATGTATTTAAATTCTAGTTCTACACCAGAAGATGAAAAAATTGATGTTGATATTACGTATAGTATTAAGAATATGACGAAGGAAGAACTAGATTTTGCAAATTCTAATACTACACAACCAGCTATTTTTCCGGAATATTTTCCGGATGGCTACGCATATCAGAAACTTGTATATCTACAGGTAGATATTGATGCAAAAGGATTAAAACATCAGCAGTATCCAATTGATAAATATTATGCGGGAGATTTGATGATTGCACCTATTTCTGTGGCGGATCTAGAACATGATGAAAATACAGATTATAGATTTTTCCCAACAATGATTCTGAATGTTGGATCTGGTATGGATATGATGCCTGGTGTTCATAAATTGGATGATGATACGTTGATGATGGCAATCTCTCAATCAGCAGTTCCAACACTAGAGAATCCAATGATGGCCTATAAGCCAAATGTTATTCGTAGTAATGTTAAGATGGGACCTGTACAGGTTTCAGCAAATAAAACATTGTCTAAAGGATTAGTGAATGAAGATGCGCAGAAAAATTTACATAGTAAATTAGTAGACATTGCAGAACATATTAAAAATATAGAAAAAGCAGAAAAAGTCAATCTCAATGCTGATTTTGAATATGTTGATTTAGATTCATTGACAGATGAAGAAAAAGCAGAAATGGAAAAGATATTTGCATCCTATCCAGATCAAAAACTACATAAAGTAATGAAAGTTACTTTCGTTGCAGATATTACAAAAAATGGTAAGACAGAATCTGTTACGATTGATAATTTTGACAAGTATAATTATGAGCGGATTTTGTTTCCAGCAAATTTTGAAGCTAAAAAATTTGTGGAAATTCATCCAATCCTGAATCAGACTCCTAGTACTTATTCTGTGAACAATGAACAGTCCTTATCGAATGTTAATATGGAGATCGCTAATTCTGGTTTATATGCGATTACCTTATCGGATACAACAGATGTAACATTCCAAATGGAAAATAAAACGGTAGTTCAGAAAGTGAAATTTGGGGAAAAAGTAAAAGAACCCAAGTGGACAGATGATAGTAAAATCTTAGTAGAATGGATAGATGGGAAACAAAAAGCATTTGATTTTTCAAAGCCTGTTACTACCTCCAATTTGAAACTTTTTCCACGTACAATACAAGTTGTTCCAAATTATATTGAGCCAATGCCAGATCCTCAGCCAGAACCACAGCCTGAAATACCAACAGAGCGTAATATAATGATCAGTTTCGTTACAGAAGATAAGACAAATGTCGGTGATGCAGAAGTTACATTACCGGTTGAGAATGGCACAACTGCTAAGTTATCTGACTTAGTTGCGTATGTTCCAGAAGGCTATGAACTCGTTACATTAGGTGATCTTTATATTGATCCAAAAGCAGATACAGTTGAAGTTACAGTACGTAAGAAAGCAGTCGTAGAGCCAGAATTACCGGCAAAGCGTGAAGTCAATGTCGAGTTCGTTACCGAAGATAACAAAGTTGTCGGTAACAAGAAGCTCACATTACCAGTTGAGAATGGCACAACAGCCAAGTTATCTGACTTAGAAGTTTATGTACCAGAAGGCTATGAACTTGCTAGCACAGGAGATCTTTATATCGCTCCAGAAGCTGACACAGTACAGGTCACGGTACGTAAAAAAGCAGTCGTAGAGCCAGAATTACCTACAAAGCGTAATATCAATGTTGAGTTCGTTACCGAAGATAACAATGTGATTGCGAATAAGCAGCTCGCATTAGCAGTCGAAAATGGTACAACAGCTAAATTATCGGATGTTGCAGAATATGTTCCAGAAGGCTATGAACTTATGGAATCTGGTGACCTTTATATTGCTTTCGATGCAGATTCTGTACAGGTATCCATTCGTAAGAAGGCAGATGTAAAGCCAGAAGAACCACAGGTTCCAGTGACAGTCGATGTAGAACTTCATTTCGTCGA
>CAUWDF010000124.1:0-2468 GCA_963557245.1 uncultured Bulleidia sp. | reverse complement strand
TCATGGACTTTTATTTTTTATAAGTGTTGCACTTAAAATGATAATTCATCTTCAAAAAAAGTATAACAATATCGAGGAGGAGATTAACATGGACAGACACAGCGCAAGATTTATTGATGCAGAAGAACTAGCTGCACTTACAGGTGTATCAAAAGCTGGAGCTTATAAAATCATTCAGCAGCTTAATGAAGAATTAAAACAAAAAGGATATTTAATTGTACGCGGAAGAGTTATCTATCCTTATTTCTATGAAAGATTTTTTGGAAAGGATGATAAAAATGCCAGTATACAAAGATAAGAAGCGTGGCACATGGTATATTGTCACACGTTACAAAGATTGGACTGGCAAACTTAGAACCACCACAAAAAGGGGTTTTAAAACAAAGATGGATGCCAAAAATTATGAGATTGATTTTACTGAAATGAAAAACAATAGTCTTTCAATGACATTTGGAAGTTTCGTTAAAATTTATATGGACTCCATGCAAAATCGTTTAAAAGAAAATACACTACTCACAAAACAAACAATTATTGAAAAGAATTTCCTTCCCTATTTTAAGGATAAGAAATTATGTGACATTACACCTAAAGATGTCATCTATTGGCAAAATGAAATGATGAAACAAACAAGTAAAAAAGATAAAGAATTTTCTCCAACTTATCTTAAAACAGTACACAATCAATTAAGTGCCATTTTCAATTATGCCGTCCGCTATTATGGACTTAAAGATAATCCAGCAAGAATTGCAGGATGCATGGGAAAAGAAACAAATGGAGAAATGCAGTTTTGGACAAAAGAAGAGTACATGAAATTTTCCAAAGCCATGATGAAAAAAGATGGAGTTTTCCAAGCATTTGAAATGCTTTACTGGTGCGGAATCCGTCTTGGGGAAATGCTCGCATTAACCCCTTCCGATTTTGATTTTGAAAAGAAAACAGTCCGTATCAATAAAAGCTATCAAAGACTTCATGGAAAAGATATTATTACAGATCCTAAAACAGCTAAAAGTAATCGTGTAGTTCAGATGCCCGATTTTTTAGCTGATGAAATGCAAGATTATATTTCGAGATTTTATACCATCGAACCTGATGAACGTATATTCATACTCACAAAATCATTTTTACATCACGAAATGGATCGTGGATGTAAAGAAACTGGAATGAAACGAATTCGTATTCACGACCTTCGACATTCACATGTTTCATTATTAATTGAGATGGGGTTTACTGCTGTAGACATTGCCAATCGAGTTGGTCATGAAAGTGTAAAGATCACCTATCGTTATGCTCACATGTTCCCATCAAAAGATGAAGCCATTGCCAAAAAACTTACAGATATTCGAGGAAGCGCTTTTGATGAGCAAAAAGAATCTTGATCGTAAAGGTCGATTTAGAAACAAGATTGTTTCTGTACGAATGTCTGAAGAAGAAGCTAAACTTCTTGATCGCCGTGTTTTGTTATCTGGACTAACAAAACAGGATTACATAATCAACTCTATCCTTGATAAGGAGATAGCTGTTTATGGAAGTCCTTATGTCTTCAGAAGTCTTCATGACGAACTGGTTCACTTTGCCAAGCTCTATGGAACATCAATTGATTCTGATGATGAGGAAATGATGGTGTGGGTATTGGAAATGATTTTAGCAATGCGTTCAAAAGATAAAAAATATGTAAAGCTATAGCATGTTTTCACGAGTAAAAGGTTTCTAGTGGCTTAGAGGTTATGCACTTCTAAGCCATATTTTGTAAAAATTGAGGAAATACCAACCTCCAAGCCACCGGGAACCTTTTGGTAAAAACGGGTCTAAATGTTTTCATAACGGTCAAAAACCAGTCAAAATCGACTACTTTTTGCCTCAAAAATTCAAAAAATGGGCTTCTATGTTTTCAAAATGTTTTCACGTTCGTTTTGAGCATCAAAAAAGTCGCCTGTTTAAGCGACTTTTCGACATTCTATATACTATTCAAACTCGCAAAGTTCTATTTGCTTTATGGTACTTTTCCGTCGTTTCAGTTTTTAAACCGTTCATTTATGAACTGTTTTGTATGTGTTCGCTATGTTTTCATCTGATTGTATTGTCATTTTATTGTCAGCAATATACCATTTTTTTAATCAATTGACATTCTTAAATATTATAATATTAACACAGCATCTCACACACTCTCTAAACTGGAATTTTTGCTCTTGACTTTTGTAGTCTAAGAGATTTTTCCACCGCCGTGTCTGAACACTTCGTCTATACTCTTTTACCAGCTTTAAATATGCAATTAATACTTTTTGCTTTAAAGTACAGTTCTATTTCTTTTTTTATGTCCTCAATCTCTGTTTGTGGAAAATTGAAATCATCTAACCAAATCATCATGTTATTATTTTCGTCGGGTGCGGCTTCAATGATGGCTTTGTAGATATGCGTTTCATCTTTTATTGCAAGAAGATAATTGTACATATGAATGTTTTTCATAGCTA
>CAUWDF010000123.1:0-2981 GCA_963557245.1 uncultured Bulleidia sp. | reverse complement strand
TTCATGGACTTTTATTTTTTATAAGTGTTGCACTTAAAATGATAATTCATCATAACACAAAAATTACCAGAAGGAGATCCAAATGGCAAAGAATGTGCACAGTCCTTACAGCAGGCTTTTCCACATCTGCATATTGAAGATTTACCGTTACCTCCAGATAATCGTGATTGGAGCGGAAAAATTGCAAAGTATATTGCAACAAGCACAGAAGAGATTAAAGCAATCTACTGTACATCTGGTAGACATACGAATTCTTTGATCCATGCAATTCGGAATAATAACTTTCGAATTAAGACAGTTATCGGTAGCGAGATTTTTGAAGAAAGTTATCATGCACTCCAATTAGGGACTCTGCAGGCAGTAATTGATAAACGTCCAGAACGAATTGGATATCGTGCATTACAACTATTGGTTCAATCACTATTGGATCAAAAAGATTTACCCAATATTTATAAAGTTACTCCTCGAATTATTCTTAAAGCAAACAGTAGTCAATATTTTATATCTAACTAAAGGAGAAGATTGAAACTTTATGAAAAAAGAGGCTGTATTGGACAAAGAATATGTCCAAAATGTGCAGAATGCGCCAAAGTTCGGTATGCGAGATAAAATAGGTTACATGTGTGGTGACCTTGGTTTTAATAGCTTACAGGTTATTGTAAATGCATATTTAATGCTTTTCTGTGTCAATATTTTAGATATTAATCCAGTTCATTTCTCAATTATCATTTTTGCTTGTAAAGCATTAGATGCATTAAACGATTCTTTTATTGGTCAGTATGTTGATAATCACCCAGCTACAAAGTATGGCAAAATGAAACCATATCTAAGATGGTTTGCGATTCCATATATGATATTTACAGTCATTTTATTTATGAATGTTGATGCATTCCCATATGTATTAAAGATTGTATGGATATTAGGTATTTACTTTATTTGGGGTATCGTAGGTACATTCATTAATGTTCCATATGGTGCTATGACAAATATCATGACTTCGGATTTACTGCAGCGTACAGAATTATCAAATTTCCGTTCGATTGGTTCGTTCCTTGGTAATATGATTCCTACAACAATTGCGCCATTATTACTTTTTGATGCTAACCATGACCCAATTGCTAGTCGTTTCCTTTTACTGAGTGTCATTCTTGGTGTATTCTGTACTGTCTGTTTATTCTTGGCCCATCATTTGATTAGTGAGCGTATTGTTGTTACACCAGATTCCAACACAACAGCAAATGGCGAAAAAGTAAATTATTTTAAAGTATTAAAATCTTTTGGTAAGAACAGAATTATGATTGCAGTCGTACTTGCATATGTAACAGGTAAGCTTTTTACACAGCCAGTAAGTATGATTAATCAGTATGTCTTTATGACATATTTTCAGAACACAGATATTTTATCTATTTCTTCCATGTTTTCCATTATCCCTATGCTAGTAGGTATGTTATTAGTAAAACCAGCTGTTAAAAAGTTTGGTAAAAAGAATTTAGTAACATGGCCATCTTTAGGTGCGGCAATATGTTATGCAGTAACAGCATTTGCACCAGTTTCTCCAATTGGTTGGATTATTTGTCAGTTAGGTGCTACATGCTTTACAACATTCTCGGGCTTATTATTATGGTCATTGATTTCTGACGCTGTTGACTATCAGGCATATATCACAGGTGTTAGAAACGATGGTACAGTTTATGCGACAATTACATTTATCGTATTCTTCGCCGCTTCTGCTTCTACATCGATTATTGCACTAATGTTAGATGCAATTGGTTATGATCCAGCGTTAGGTTCTTTAGGACAGTTGGCAGGTGTTGCAAATAATATTAAGATGTTCGGTGGCTTGTGGCCAGCTGCAGGTTGTATCATTATCTTTATCTGCTATAAGTTTATTTATAATATTACAGACAAAGAAATGGAAAAAGTAAGTGCAACTGTTAAACAGATGGCTGATGAGAAAGAAGCGAAAGCATTAGCAGAAGAAAAATAGAAAGAACAGAAAATATGTTAAAACATGAAATTACAGAAATAGCTCCAAAAACATGGTGCTTAAGTGAGTTTCGGTTGGTCAATGCATTTTTATTGGAAGGTAGTGAGAAAGCTGCATTGATAGATACAGGATGCGGTATTGGGCATTTGGCAGAAAGAGTCAGAGAACTGACAGATAAGCCATTAATTATTTTGTTGACTCATGATCATTTTGATCATACAGGTGGTGTATTTGAATTCCCAGATGTACCTGTCTATCTGCATGAGGCAGACTATTGCAAGATGAAAGAGACACATGAAGCTACCTTTAAAGTATTAAAGA
The DNA here is from genome assembly GCA_963557245.1 of uncultured Bulleidia sp. Taxonomy (GTDB): domain Bacteria; phylum Bacillota_I; class Bacilli_A; order Erysipelotrichales; family Erysipelotrichaceae; genus Bulleidia. The sequence continues at coordinate 673 of CAUWDF010000123.1, read as the reverse complement.
CAGATGATTATAATGTCATGCGTAAGTTCTATATTACATCTCGAGGCCCAATTCGCTGTCCAAATTTAGACCAGGAAGAATTAGTCTCATTGGTTCCAACGGAAAAGACGCCATCTGAATTTACGTGTAAGCCAATGAAGGATGGAGATATATTTGATCTTGGAAATCGAAAACTAGAAGTCATTCATACTCCAGGTCATACGGATGGAGAAGTTAGTATTCTAGATAAAAAAGAACGTATTCTTTTCACTGGAGATACTGCAAATCAAGGCATTATTTTAGCGCGTCAACCAAACAATGATAAAAAACTAATTAAGATCTGTAATAACACAATGAAAAAGTTGTGGGATAGAGAGAATGAATATGATTGTTTAGGTGTCGGCCATGATGCAGTTACAATGGATAAGCATATCATTAAGGACTATTATGATCTTACAGAAGGTCTCTTAAATGGTACGATCACAGGTGCGTATGAAGAAACAGGATTCCGTAAAGGGGATGTTGCTCGATTAGGACTTGCAGAACTCTGGTATCAGTGCGATCAATAAATAGTAGCGGATCCTATCTTTGTTAAAGGTAGGATCCATTTTTGTGTTTCAATCAAATACAAAAATGTGAGCATATCTCTTGAAGTGAAAAAGAGTATGCACTATATTTTAGGTAACAGTTGAAG
>CAUWDF010000122.1:0-3235 GCA_963557245.1 uncultured Bulleidia sp. | reverse complement strand
AAACGAAATTATAAACTCACATTAGATGTTGCACTTAATTTGACAAATTACTTCTTGAATATACTATCATAAAATCAGAATGTACGGAATAAAACACAATTAAGAAAATATAAACGGAGAATATATTATGAGGCTCATTTTTAAACAAAGATTCTTTTCTTGGCTAGATAGCTATGATGTTTATAATGAAAGAGGAGAAATCTGTTTTATAGTAAAAGGACAGTTGTCATTTGGACATTGTTTGAAAATATATAATGCATATGGACAGGAATGTGGTGTAGTAAAAGAAGTTGTCTTTTCTCTTTTACCAAGGTTTGAGATATATGCTGGAGGAACATTGATTGGTTCGATTTCACGTCGACTCACTTTTTTACGGGCAAAATATGATATTGATTTTTTGGGGTGGCAAGTAGATGGAAACTTTTTGGAATGGGATTATCAGATTCAAGATGATCGAGGAAGAGTCCGTGCAATTATTTCAAAACAGGTCTTCAATTTTACAGATACATATGTATTAGATGTTTCAGATCCTCAGGATGTGCTCTATGTATTGATGTTTGTAATTGCGATGGATGCAGAGAAATGTTCGGATACAAATAATTAATGAAAAGCTTCTGACTCTAGATAAGATATTCTAGATATCAGAAGCTGTTTTTATTCTTCATTTGCGTTTACTCTTAGTTCATAAATGCCATCACAATAGAGATGATTGAACTGATTTCCACCTTTTAAAGTATAAAAGGAATCTTACTCAAAATTATTAGAAATCTTATAACAGTTGGATAGAAGTAAAAAGATAGAGTTCCATTCACTTCTGTTATGTTTTTGATATTGCTGAACTTCAAAGAAATCGGAAGAGTAGTATTCTTAGGAAGAATATGACTGATTTCTTCATCAAAGGAGTGAGATTCATTATGTACTACTATCTGTGAATCATCCGCATTAGAAAACTCTTCGAATGTTTCTGGGGTGGTTTTTGCATCTGCCTAAGTTTAATAGGAGATAGAACGACTTTTTCGATTGTAATCTGGTGGTAATTCGGACCGCTTAAATTATATACTTCATTTGTTGGTTGTATATTTGCTGGGGCTATTGGCTCAAATGATAGATTGTAAAAATAAGAGGTCTCTGCGGAATTTTGTAGAGCTTGTAAAGAAATCTCTGTAAGAGAACTTAAGTCTGTCTTTGCTAGATGATTGGACTGTTCAGAAGGCTCTTTATAGGGAGTTGTGATTTCGGAAGAGGAAGGATTCCTATGGGAGGAGTCTGTTGGATTTGGTCCTGCACAACTAGATAATAAAGCAATAAACAAAGTGTTTATACAGATAAGCTTTTTAAAGTCTTTATTTCGTGACCAATTCAGATAGACCATCCGTAAATCCATTCACTACTTTTGGAAAAGATACTTGAGTAGATGTTCCAACGCCTACCTCATTGACATATGTACAATTTCCAACATAAATGAAAGGGGTGAAGTATATAGCTCCCGTTTTACCTGCAGGAACATCGAAAGTCATTCCAAATGGTTGATTGCTAGAAGAAGATTTTGTGTATGATACGCCAAGTTTTAATGTGACTTCTACGGAGATTTTTGTGTTGATATCGGCATCAAGACTAACAGTTATATTGTTTCCAGTTGTGATTGCATTACCATAGGAAACGGTAGCAGCACCAGTAATATCTGGAGTAATCTTTTGACGAGGACCTTTTGTTTGATAAGTAGAATTTACCAACACAGTATTTTTTTATGGGTATACTGATGCACGTCTTAAACTTAGCCTTTCTGTTGATTTTTAGATGTATTTAATAGCTCGGCTGTTTCCTGAATTGAAACGAGATTTCCATCGCTATCAAAAAATGGATGTGTATATCCATTGCTATCGATATATTGATAGGGATTAGATAAAGTGGTTTCATTACTTTCTGCATAAACATTTAAAGAAGGGGTGATTCCGATACACAAAATGATTGCTATAGTAGACTTTAAGATATTTTTCATGATGCTCTCCTTTTTATTTCGATAAGTGCAAATTCATTTTTATGATTATTTTCTTGGTGGATTATATCTCTGTTTTTATACCTAGAAGTAGATATAGTGATATCCTCCTTTTTTTTCTTGTGCTTATAATAAAATGATGCATCCGAAAAAAATAATATAGTAATATTAACAATAGTGGGAGATAAAATACTAATTTAGTATACATGTAATGGAAAATATTATTTTTCAATGCGTGATATAAATATCGGATTAAAAGGAAAGAAGGTACATTTATGAAAAATATTGCCGATTTTCCTGTCGTTCTTAATGATATTCACGCTAACTAGACATATTTTTGCGATGGAAAAAGAGAACGTCCTTTTGGATGAAGTCGTGTTCAGTATCAATCTGTATATTTTGACAATCAGTGAAAAGGAAGTTTCAAGAAAAGTGGTCACCTACGATACCCAATCCAATCAGGAGTATGTTGCAATCTATAATAAAGAGACAAGTACCTTGCTGGATGAAAATGGGGACGGCATAGGACATGGTCATGAAGTTGCTCCCTAAGTTATTAATGGACTAGAACTCATTTTGCTGTCAATCCAACTTCATCGAGTGCAGTGATTGGGGCGATTTTAGCTATCAGCACACTTGGCGGAATTGCTAGAAAGTTTGGTTTGAGTATAAGTTCTATACCGAAAGGTCTTGAAGATCTTTTTTCAGTCCATGGTGTAGGTGGTCTATTTCGCGATTTCACCCTTGGAGCCAGTGTTAATGTATACTTCGAATATTCTCAAGAAAATGACTTTAAGGCTTCTAAGCTAGATTTCTGAGTCGAAAATTAGCAGCTCGAGTAGGATATTCTAAAAGTTACGCAGTTTATAGTTATGTAATTTTACCACTTGTAGTCCTATATTCTATTCTTACCTTTGATGATTGTATTAAAGCTAAGAAATTCTTATCTTGGGATTTTGTATTTTCTGTATTTTGGATTGGTTTAGCAACCTATGTAGTTATAAGATATTTTTTCTATAAATATTACTATGTCATTTATGTAAATGAGGTAACAATATTCGAAAGAGTCATCGGCATGTATTTCCTCGTTTTGCTGCTTTTTCTTCGGCTTTACTTTTGGGCTGTTTATGAAAGTGTGAATCTGATCTACAGGGAATCTTTTGATGATTCAATCAAGATTTTTATCAGATGAATTATCATTTTAAGTGCAACACTTATAAAAAATAAAAGTCCATGAAT
>CAUWDF010000121.1:0-3280 GCA_963557245.1 uncultured Bulleidia sp. | reverse complement strand
CCGTGACGGGACTTTCACCCGTAAGACTTGTGCCAGGCATGGCACACATTGAAAAAGGGTATAGCATCATTATGCTATACCCTTTCTTGAGTAGAATCACACCAAAATACATGATGTATCTTTCTTTTAATTATTTAGCAATTGCTTTCTTAACGAGTTCTGTAACAGCTTCACATGTATCTTGTTCAACTGCTGCTGCTGCAAGCTTCTGCATTTCTTCATAGCTTAAGTTGTTAATCATTTTACGAGCTCTAAGAATAGAAGTTGCACTCATAGAGAATTCATCCAGACCAAGTCCAAGAAGTACAGGAGCAGCTAATTCATCACCAGCCATCTCACCGCACATACCACACCATTTACCATTCTTATGTGCACCATCAATTGTCATCTTTACAAGACGAAGAATAGATGGATTCAATGGCTGATATAAGTATGATACTGGCTCAGACATTCTATCTGCAGCCATAGAATACTGGATTAAGTCGTTTGTACCAATAGAGAAGAAGTCAGCATACTTTGCTAACTGATCAGCAAGAACTGCCGCAGCTGGAATCTCAATCATACATCCAACTTCTACATCATCACCAACCTTAACTCCTTCTGCAATGAGTTTAGCGCGTTCCTCATCATAGATAGCTTTAGCATCCTTGAACTCAGCAACTGTAGCAATCATTGGGAACATGATACATAAATGACCATAAGCAGACGCTCTTAACAAAGCTCTTAATTGTGTTCTGAAAATATCTTTTCGGATTAAGCAGAAACGAATAGCACGGACACCAAGGAATGGATTCATTTCTTCTGGGAACTGATAGTAATTCAGCTTCTTATCACCACCGATGTCCAATGTACGGATAACGACCGGTCTACCATTCATACTTTCCAAAACTTCTTTGTATGCCGCAAACTGTGTCTCTTCATTTGGGAAGTCATCTTCACTCTTCATATAGAGGAATTCTGTACGGAATAAACCAACACCTTCACCACCATTGTCTAAGACACCAGCAACATCCGCTGGAGAACCAATATTACCAACAAGAAGAACTTTACGTCCATCAACAGAGATAGACTCTTTGTCTTTCATTGCCTTTAAAGCAGCCTTTTCAGCAGCAAAATCTTCTGCTTTCTTTGTAAATTCAGCAATCTGCTCATCTGTAGGATCTGCAATAACTTCACCATTAATTGCATCAAGAATAACTGTTGTACCATTTTCAACATCAAGAATACCCTTGCATCCGACTACAGCTGGAATTTCAAGAGATCTTGCCATGATAGCACTATGAGATGTACGTCCCCCCATTTCTGTAGCAAATCCCTTTGCAAATTCTTTATTTAAAGAACCCGTATCAGATGGAGTAAGATCCTTTGCTACAACAACAACTGGTTCATCTAATGTTGCAAGATTAGGAATTTCCTTACCAACAAGATTGCACATCAGACGGAAAGTAACGTCGCGGATATCAGCCGCTCTTCCTCTCATATATTCGTCATCCATGCTTTCAAACATACTTACCATCATCTTAGAAACAGTATCTGCAGCGAATTCAGCATTTTCGTTGTTATTACGAATTTCATCCTCAATCATGTTTCTAAATTCCGGGTCATTCGCCATCATTAAGTGAGCATCAAAAATAGCAAGTTCTTCTTCTTTTAAACTCTTTGATGCAACATCTTTGATTTTCTCAATATCTGCAACAGTCTTCTTAAATGCAGCATCGAGTTTCTGCAATTCTTCCTCTGCAACAGCCTCTTTCTTCTGAATGTCTAATACAGGCTGCTCAAGCTTATAAACTTTTGCAATTGCAATACCCTGTGAAGCAGCAATACCTTTCAGCATTTTACATTTCCTCCCAATTGCTTACCTTCATGCCAGATAGCTTTATACACCAATTCTATTTTTGCAAAGAAATAGCTTCTCATCCAATTACTTTACCTTGCATTAAGTCCGCTAAATTTCCAACAAAATTTACACAAAGTGCATAAAAAATTATCTGTACATTCCATAGGAATATTAGCATTATTTACCGGTTCAAGCAACCAACGAATTCTTCTATCGCCTTCTTTCTCAGGCGATAAAATGTAGTATTTGAATAGTTCTGAACACGCCATTCATCTCCATCTGAACATATAAATTCTTCACGAATAAATGTTTGTGTCGTTTTAGAACAATCCTTGAGAATCAAGTCTACTTCATGTACATAATTAGCAGCATCAATATATTCCTTTGTGCATTTGTTCTGAGCTCCTTGAAACTCTAATGATTTCATTCTACGTACGCATAATTTGTAATGTTCTGTCACATACTTTGTGATATTTTGAAGCTCTTTATAAGAATAGTTTCTATTCATATTTAATCCCTCCCTCTATTCTTTATTAACAGCATGACTCAAAATTCTACAAAATTCATCTATTTCTGCGATCATTTTTTGGAATAACAAAATCCAGTCTTTTTCTTGTTATTCTTATACAAATATGTTATTTATATAGATTATAACTTTCTTTATTTTTGCTAAAATATATAAAAAGAAAGGATTTATTCATGTCAAAAAGAAATACAACTCTATCCAAAAAAAGAGTTCTTATCACAATTCTACTTTTTTTAGCCATTCCTATAGGAGCCAAAATTTTGAATCGTTCCATTCAACAATACGATATTTCTCTAATGTTCACATTTAATATATTTGGCTCACTCATCATTTTCTATGATTGGAACTTATTTGGAGTTCATTATAACCGAGCAAAATATAATATCGATGATACGATTCTCTACACAATTGTCGCCTATGTTGCACTTATGATATGGACCATCTTTTCTTTAAATATTTTACATTGTCGTATCATTCTACCAACTGGTAAAACATTGACCTCTTTCGGATATGCAAGACTTGGTATGCTGATTTCATATAGTTTCATAGAAGCTTTCTCATTTTCCATTACGATTAAAAGTGCATCCGATCGATTATCAATATCTGGCCGAGAAATTCCAATCATTTTATTAACAGGTCTGATTGCTGGTATTACAATTACATTCTTATTTCTACCATCACATAACTTATTAACAATTCTAACAACTATTCTATATAACGTTATTCTGTTAATATTCTTATCATATATTTATAACCAATGTGGTTCGTTCTTTCCAGGAGCGATTGCCTTCGCTCTCTGTAATCTTACAATTATGATTACCGCTATGATGTAAAAAAAGCATGTTCTTATAATGAAGTGATGTAGTAAACCCCAAATTTAGGACAAAAGACTACACAGACTGTACGGCCTGATT
>CAUWDF010000120.1:0-3369 GCA_963557245.1 uncultured Bulleidia sp. | reverse complement strand
TTCATGGACTTTTATTTTTTATAAGTGTTGCACTTAAAATGATAATTCATCTATACAAATTAGTGGTATCTGATAAGGTGAAGCATCATAGAATAAAAGAACTGAAATATTTGTTCTTTAATCGAATGCCAGAGAAAAAAAGCTTCTTTAAAAATAATGAATTAATCAAAAGCAATTACGAATTTGCATGCAAAGTTATCTCCGCATTTTTTCGATAAGTGCAAATAGAACAATTTATCAAGAGTTTTGTTTTCATTAAATTATTGACAAATAGATACAAGGCCCATATAATAATATCAGAATCATAAAAACCTATGTGTTTTTGTAAGGACGGCGTTGCGACGGCGTTCTATTTTTTTTAGCCAATTGAGGTGTTAATTTGCAAACCTATCCTTAACTTAGCACACTATCCTTTACTTAAGTGTAATACTTCAAAGTGATGAGTTGCATTCTATCCTTTACTTAACTATTTAAAAGTACTAACTGTTTAGCATTGATTGCTTTCAGCTAGTACTTATTTTTTATATTGGGTTGTTTGCGTCTCCAACAGACTCTTCAATACTTAATAGCGTATTATCTTCAATTTTACCTGTGTTTGATTTGCTTGGCATTCTACGGTGAGAACGCTTTTTACTTGTTAGCTTGGTTAAAGTTTCTCGCTTAAGATCTCTAGTTGATTTTTCTTTTCGATATACATCATCAAATACTTTTGTTATCTGGTCTTCAGAAAATTCATCATAGCTTTCTTGGATATATTGAAAGATTTAATTCCCCAAATTCTCCTACAAATTATTTGACTTCTCCGCTAAATTTTTTTGAGAGCCTAAATTTCATCTGCTTTATATTAACTCATAACGCATGTGCAAAATTCAATAGGATGGATTATTCCGATCAACATATCTGATTTCGTATATACCATCTACGTATGTATCTCTTTCTTTTTCAATTGTCTTTACGATAACGTTGCTGTTGCCATCTTTTCTGACAATCGGATAAAAATAGACTGTCAGAATGCTATCGGATTTAACGGACAATTCCTTAGTCATTTTGGAAAAATCACTTCTCACCAAATATGTTTTGCCTGATTCCCTGATATAAACAGTAACCGGCGAATCTGGCAAAAATGGACTATCTGTATTCGTTTTATAGTCTGCAAGCATCTTTAATGGCTCGAATAAAGTAAAGCCTTCTGGATTTTCGCTCAGGTATTCCTGATTTATAAATTCTATATCCAGTTTATTGTAGTCTCTGTCAAAATAAATACTGTTATCATCGAGAGAAAGAGATTCCGGCACTTCCAGTTCGTTACTGTCATAGATATACGAATGAGAACCGTTACATCCACACATCAGAATGAATGGAATCAACAGAAATACTATCGTTTTCATAAACATCCCTTTCAATAATCAATTTGTAATTAATTCATATATTCCATCTGTAAAGCCGTTTACAGTTGCAGGGAATGTAACATACGTTTTGGTCCCAAGTCCTGAATTATCAACATATGTACACGTTCCTGTATATAATTTAGGAGTAAAATAAACCGCCCCGATTTTCCCAGAAGGGACAGAAAACGATGGACTGAACGACGTAAGCGATGTAGAGCTTTGCGTATATGATACTCCGAATTTAATTGCAACTTCTTTAAAAATTCTCGTATTGATATCCACACCAAAATTGACCGTATAAGTGCTTGTCGTTGTAATACTGGTCAAGTATGTAATAGTAGCAGGCCCTTTGACATCAGGTGTCATTTTTCTTCTAGTACCGTATTGAACAGAATAAGAATTAACAAGAACTTTGTCTTTGTATGGATATACAATGCCATATGGAACAATAGTATTTTCTGTTTTTTCTGTTTTTTCCTTCATTAATTCTTCTACTTCATAAATTGATAATTGATTGCCTGACACATCGAAGAATGTATGAGTTTTTCCTTGACTATCAATATATTCATACAAATTATCAGATGTATCATCAGAAGCAAAAACTCTTATCGGAGTAAATAAAGTAAGCATTGCAATTACAGTTGCAATAATAGTCTGAATGATTTTTTTCATATGATCTCCTGTTTGTTTATTATTGAGAAATTGTTTCGTAAACTTTCAATCATGATAGATTAATATAGATTGATTGAAAAAGAAGAAATTAATTTTAAATAATGACCATCCAGAACGCTATCGAATTTCTTCAATCTCAAGGATTTGATACATCTAAACTTATCTCTTCTTCATCTTGATTTTAACTAAGTGGATAACCACTTCTTTTTGTCATGTCTGCCACATAGCATAATGTTTCACACTTTTTCCTATATAACTTACGACTAATTTTTAATCTACAAATATATTTAATATTTGTTTTGAAAATAATTTTCATACATTTTTTGGAAAAAGTGTATCCAGTAGTGAATTGCCAATGACATACGTTTGAGATTGCAGGTCAGAGATTCTTGTGACATGCAAAATATAGTTAGATTTCATGTAGAAATTCCTAAAGAAGAATACAAATTTCGTTTTTATACCTTGAAGGATTATACGTAATCATAATCAATCCCACCTTTCTTTACTAAAGAATAAATAAAACATGTTTGAAATTGCAGTCTGTTTTTTCTTATATGGATTTGTTATGATTATAAATGTAGAACTCGAAAAAATAATGAATTTGCTATAGTGTAGATGGCTAGAAAAGCGATAAGCCACAAGTACAAAAAAGGGAACTATTGAAGCTAATATCATTAAGTTAAGGCAAATAAAATTTTGGTGATATTGATCAAGAATTAAAACAAATCCGTGAAGAAATACTTACTTCTTTTCTATTTTTAATCTTTTGGCATTTGATTAAAGTGACCACGTATTTCTTTTGTACGCACACAATTCACAAATGCTTTTGGATCAATTGCGAGAATGTTGCTGACAATTGCTTTTTCACTACTCTCATTGATTACAGAATAGACTATCTTTCTTTCATCATTCTTGTAAGAACCTTCTCCTCTGATGATCGTTGCACCATGTTGTGTAATAGCATGAATCATCTCAGAAATCTCATCTACTTTATTTGAAATAATAAACAAAGTCACCTGTGCATAATTTCGATATAACAAATGAATTGTCTGTGTTGATACATATTGGAAAATAATATCGTTTGATAGAAGTTCTGCTTCCTGGATAGCCGACTCCTTGAAGTCTTTCAAAGATAACTTCAGAACCGGCAAGACAAAAAATGGATGTCCATGCTGTAACGGTGGTATTGCTAAAAGAATTGGATGTTTTGATAAAGAAGAAAACCTCATCATGTTTTTTGATTCAGCGCGACAGGCAGCAAATAAATTTGATGTTGAGCCTTCATTTGTCTGTTCGTGTTGCAGAAACG
>CAUWDF010000119.1:0-3407 GCA_963557245.1 uncultured Bulleidia sp. | reverse complement strand
TTATAAACTCACATTAGATGTTGCACTTAATTTGACAAATTACTTATAAAAAAAGTTCATAGTCTTTCCTATGAACTTATTCTTCTCCATCTGGCACAAAAACATTCACTGCATGAGGAATAACATTAATCTCTACATGATCTGTAATTCCACCATCTTCTCCATCCAAAGTCCAAGGTACTGCATCATCAAACTGGAATGTTGCATTCTTAAACTCAAATGTAATAACATGATCCGAATTTGGATCATTTGAATTCAATGCATGTAATGTATCTGCTATTTCAATCGGATTCAAATTCGCACGTACTAATGTTGCCTCAAAAACACCATCATTTAAGGACGAAGACTTAATCAATCCTGGTTGCATACCTGCAACCTGAATACTATTCGTAAACAGCCCGAACATAAAATCGCCATCTTCTTCAATTCCATCATGGACGATATGACAATGTTTACAATAAGACAGACCATCTGGAATACTTCCTAAAAAGTTTAAAATATATGCTGCATATCCAAATGTATTCTTTAAATTCTGCGGGGTCGTGAAGCTCACCATTGGAAAATCCCCAAAACCTGCCACATAATTAAAATATCGTTCATTGAACTTTCCAGAATCAAAACAGAATGTCTTACCATTCATAATCCATTGACAGACATCAATAATCGAATGATTTCCTTTTCCATATAAAGATTTTGAAAAATCATTTGTAGAACCGACTGGTAAATATCCAATTGGCATATTGATTTGATTCTTCAACAGTCCATTTACGGCATGATTTAATGTACCATCTCCACCACAAATCATCGCAAGATTGAACTTCTTTCCTGTTCTTTCCAATATAGATTCACTTGTGATTCCATATTCCGGACAGATTGGATAAACCGTAACTTCATAATAATTTTTAGCTAATAATTCTAAAGCATCTATAAAGTCTATATTTTGATTTCCAATACCCGCTTTTGCGTTATATATTAATAGTAATTTTTTCCACTTATTATCCATATGAACAACCAATCTGTAACAACTGTATTATAACGATGAATAATCAAAATTAATATCTATTTCCGATGGAAAAAGTATGACGTTTTTTGTAATCTGTCAATTTTGTTCAACAACTGTACCATCCTTCTTCCAAATGCACTTCTCTGGCACATATCCTCTGACACAAGAAAGAGGATACACTCTTGCATTTCTACCGATGATCGTACCTGGATTCAGAACGGAATTACAGCCAACTTCCACATAATCTCCAATCATAGCCCCCATCTTCTTTAATCCGGTTTCCATAGCTACACCATTTTTACGGTCATGAACAACGACCAGATTCTTATCACTCTTAACATTCGAAGTGATTGCTCCAGCACCTGTATGTGCATAATAACCAAGAATCGAATCGCCGACATAGTTATAATGAGGCGTCTGTACACAGTCAAACAAGATAGCATTCTTTACTTCTACAGAGTTTCCCACAACGCAATCTGCCCCAACTAACGCAGCAGAGCGAATAAAAGCACAATGACGTACTTCTGTACGTGGGCCAATAATACATGGAGCACCTAAATACGCAGATGGAAATACAGTTGCGGTCTTATGAACCCATACATGTTCCTTTACTTCTTCATATTCCTCTTTTGGTAAAGTTCCCCCTAACTGTACAATAAAATCTTTCAGCCCTTTTAAAGCTTCCCAAGGGTATTCGAACTGCGAAAGATATTCTTTCGCAAGTGTGTGATTAAGGTCGAATAATTCTTTCGTTGTATACATGTATATACCTTCCTTCTTTATTTTGACTATAACAACTCTAAAAATCCTGTCAACCAAGTGTATAAAAGTGCTATAGTCTTTTTATATGAATACAGAAAATAAATGGATTAACTTTTTCCGCAACTACGGCCTAGCAATGGTGCTATGCCTTCTCTTTGCGGGCATATTTGTAACAATATTCTCACCCGTAACTTCTTCCATAAGCTATTACTATAACTTAGGAGAAGGTGCGATGCATCTAACAGCTGGAAAAGGATGGGCTTTCCACTTTGTTCCTTATAAAGATTTATTTGATCCAATTGGACCATTCCCTTTGTTATTATTACGACAAGGATTTCTTATGGGAAATTCCAATAAGACTGGATTCCTTTCCATACAGATTCTATTCCTAGCTATGACCCTTCTTGCAATATGGATGACGGCTCGAAGTGCAAGAAAAAGTTTCTTCTATAGTTTCGCATGTGTCGCACTTTCACTCGTGTTCTTATACCCATGTTATACAAAAGGAATATCTATAGAAGAGTTCGTCTTACCGTTCCTAGCATGGAGCACGTATGGATTGTATCAGAACCTATGGAAAAAACGAAATCATCCTCTATGGTTCTTACTTTATGGAATTACTGCTGGCGTATGTCTCATGACAAGCGGTATCCTATATCTTCCAATTATATTATTTCTATTTGCAGTACTATGGGACATTCGTAAAGACACCAAAACATTGTGGAAAAGTATTGGGCTTTGGATATTCGGTCTTCTGATTCTTACGATTCCATTTAGTATCTATTTTGCAATGCAGGGCTGTTTCGATTCCTTCTTAGAAGCACTATCCTTCCCACTACAGTTTTGGAAAGAAGGAAATATACGAAACTTCTTCTCTTCACGCTATACATTACGTGCTTTCTTAGAGAATCACTTACCAATGTACTGTATTCTCATTGCGGCAATTCCTTGCTTAATTCGCAAGGAATATCGTAACAGTGTCTTATTCATCCTAACAGGAATCTTAGAATATATATGGTTAACAAAATTACCAATGGACTATCGTTCCGGTTCTTTAAATATGTTAACGCAGATAGTACTCTGTATGAACATGTTCGTTCCCTTCTTAATCGAAGCAAAGCAAGCATTATTAAAAACAAGCTTCATTGTAATAGCTGTTCTATCTTTTGCATGGGTCAGCATAAAAGATATCCCCATTGCAATACGTCAATATACGCCATATTCAACTTATATTGACCAAGGTTTTGAAAGTCTACTCAGCTATATTCCATCGACGGAATATGATCGATTTGCAGGATATGGTGCCTCCAGTATTCGTAAGATGTATATGTTGACCAATACAATGTCATGTTACAGCTTCTATTCCGATCAAGAGACACTCGCAAAAACAAGTCCAAAATTAAAAGAAAAGATTCGCCAAGAATTCCAAGAAGGAGATGCTCTATGGATTCTAACAGATCTTTCCACCAATACAATCAATGATGTTCTAGAATCCAAATATGAGCTCATAGATCAAGAAGGTGTCTATAAACTCTATCATTTAAAAGGATAAATACATATGCTCAAGCAACAATGCTTGAGCTTTTCTTTACAGATGAATTATCATTTTAAGTGCAACACTTATAAAAAATAAAAGTCCATG
>CAUWDF010000118.1:0-3493 GCA_963557245.1 uncultured Bulleidia sp. | reverse complement strand
AACGAAATTATAAACTCACATTAGATGTTGCACTTAATTTGACAAATTACTTATACAATAAAAGAAAGATAGAGGTTTATATTTATGAACTATGGCTTTGCATGTATCTTTTGGGAACTTGCCGGTCTGATTTTTTTAATGATCGGTCTATATGATTATTTGACCCATCGAAATCGTACGGTCGGACTGTTCTCAAATTTAAATCGTCCTGTCGTAACAGATGTACACGCGTATAATCAAGCAGTTGGTAAATTATGGATTACTTTCTTTTTACTTTTTGAAGTACTTGGTACAGTCATCTTATTCGGCAATGACAGATGGATCTTATATATCACGATTCTAGGTACATGTATCGCTTCTTTACTTCTTATTCTGATTTATCGCATTATGATTTTACGTCGCTATCGCGTAAAAGTACCAAAACAAAAGCACAAAAAGGAGAAACAAAAACATGTATAAGAAAACCGCCATCATCACTGGAGCTTCCAGTGGTCTTGGAAAAGAATTCCTTCGCCAACTCTTACCAGATTCTTCCATCGAAGAATTTATTATCATTGCTCGTCGTAAAGACCGCCTAGATGCTCTCGCAGCCACTTGTCCAGAACGAATTACGGTCTATCCTTTGGACTTATGTGATTCGAATCAGTTACTTGAATTTGTTAAATATCTCGACTATAAACGCCCATATATCACACACTTGATTAATAATGCTGGGATTGGAAAAGTCGGTTCGGCCGCAGAGACATCTTTAAACGATACCGATCGTATGATTCATCTGAACTGCCGTGCCATGGCCGATATGGTATGTATCTGCCTTCCTTTTATGCATGAATATTCTAAGATCATTAATATCTCTTCCGTAGCTGGTTTTACGCCCCTACCAGGTTTTTCTATTTATTCGGCCACAAAAGCATTTGTACAAACATATTCCAAAGCACTCCATCAGGAACTTAAAGGCCGCCATATTCAAGTCACTTGCGTATGCCCATACTGGATCAAAGATACAGAGTTTATCTCTTTAGCACAGGACAATGGTAATCCAAACTACCACACAATGCCATTTCCTTCCAATAGCCAAGAGGTTGTTCGAATTGCCTTAAAGGATAGTGCTCATAATCGCTCACTTTCCACGCCTGGCGCTATCTCAACCGCCTTACGTTATATCTCGAAGATCACACCGGATTGTCTATCTGTAAAAATTGCAGATATCGCTCGTAAGCTATAATCCAGTTCATTCTAACAAAACGAGGGTACATGAATATGTACCCTCCATTTTTATTCTTTATCTCCCATCTCTCTATGTAACCAAGCCATAATTAGATTGACTATTTTTATTTGTTGAAGAGGAGTCAATGCGACTCCTTTTGGTACATGGTACCACTTATTTAGACAACCTCTACAACAACATGCTGTAGCATGTTGTGCAATAAATACAGGATGTCCTTTCATAGGCGTCTGTTTTCCATCATTCGGTATGAAAGATGGGCTGAGACGTGATTGCACAAAATCACGAGCATGGTCTTCGATAACCTCCCACCCTTTTTCGCGAATATATGCTTTTTGTTGTTCGTTCAAATGGAAAGAAGAACGAAACTTAGACTTTCCAAGACGAATAAACGTTTCTTCTATTGTTGCCATATAACTTTATTTTACTGCAATCCTCCCCCTTTGTAGACAAATAAAAAATGTAAGAGAACTACGAAACGTGATATATTAATAGTGCCAGAAAAAGGAGATTATTTGAATATGGGAAAACCAGTAGTATTGGTAGTAATGGATGGTGTCGGTTGGACCGACAAAGACAACGGAAACGCTGTCATGCATGCTTATAAACCTCAGATTGATGAGCTTATGACAAAGTGGCCTCATACAGTAATTAAGGCTTCCGGAACAGCGGTAGGACTTCCTTCCGACAGTGATATGGGTAACTCCGAAGTCGGTCATAACGCACTCGGTTGTGGACAGATTTACTCTCAGGGTGCAAAACTCGTTAACGAGTCTATTGAATCTGGAGCTATCTACCAGGCAAACGCTTGGAAAGGTGCTGTTGATTATGCAAAGGAACATAATGGAAAACTCCACTTCCTCGGTCTTTTATCCGATGGTAACGTACACTCCAACATCTCTCACCTCATCGCTATGATGAAGGAAGCTAAGGCTGAAGGAATCAAAGAAGTACGTGTACATGCTCTGCTGGATGGACGTGACGTTCCAGAGACAAGTGCTCTTATCTATGTTAAGCAGTTAGAAGATGTTATCGCAGAACTCAACGACGATACATTCTATGCTTGCATCGCTTCCGGTGGTGGTAGAATGGTCATCACAATGGACCGTTATGAAGCAGACTGGGCTATGGTTGAAAAGGGATGGCATATTCATGTAATGGGTGATGGCAGACAGTTCGCATCCGCTACAGAAGCTATTGAAACATATCGTGCAGAAGGCAACTACACAGACCAGTATCTGCCAGGATTCGTCGTTGCTAAGGATGGTCAGCCTGTTGGTACAATTGATGATGGCGACTCTGTCATCCTCTACAACTTCAGAGGTGACCGTGCCGTTGAAATCTCTAAGTGCTTCGACTACATGGATACATTCGATAAGTTCGATATGGTCAAGAAGCCAAAGGTATACTATGCAGGTATGCTACAGTATGATGGAGATCTCCACTTACCAGAGAACTTCCTCGTAGAACCACCACATATTGAACATACAATGTCTGAATATCTTGTTTCTAAGGGTGTTAAGTCTTATGCATGTTCCGAAACACAGAAGTTCGGCCATATGACATACTTTTGGAATGGTAACAGATCCGAAAAGTTCTCCGATGAACTCGAAGACTGGGAAGAAGTACCATCCGATGTTATTCCATTCGATCAGAAGCCATGGATGAAGGCTACGGAAGTTACAGAAAAGATGATTGAAGCTATTGAATCTGGTAAGTATCAGTTCTTGAGATGTAACTATCCTAACGGTGACATGGTTGGTCATACAGGTAACTTCGAAGCAACTGTTATCGGTGTTGAATCCGTAGACCTCAACCTTAGAAGAATCATGGATGCTTGTAAGAAAATGGACTACACACTCGTTGTTGTTGCAGATCATGGTAACTCAGATGAAATGATTGATAAAGCAGGTAAGCCAAAGACATCTCATTCCCTCGCTGTTGTTCCATTTGCTATTTATAATGGACCAGAAGGAACAGAAGTTAAGGATGGAGAATTCGGTCTTGCTAACGTTGCCGCTACAATTGTTAAACTGTTAGGTTTCGAAGATGCACCAAAAGAATGGTTAGAATCCATTATTAAATAATTCAATCTACACTAGATTCGATCCTACTTTAGTAAAAAATTCTAAAGTAGGATCTTTTATTCTAGTACCAACAATTGTAAAAGGGCTATTAGCACCCCGTTCATGGAATGATAATAGCCTTTTTGCATAGATGAATTATCATTTTAAGTGCAACACTTATAAAAAATAAAAGTCCATGAAT
>CAUWDF010000117.1:0-3538 GCA_963557245.1 uncultured Bulleidia sp. | reverse complement strand
ATTATAAACTCACATTAGATGTTGCACTTAATTTGACAAATTACTTAAACAAAATCGAAATAATGTTTTGCTTTTATGATAAGGATTATCGATACAAATGTTGAGTTTTATATTATTATTTAGAAAAGAGATATCTCATTTGGATAATTCTCACATGAAAGGTAGGATTTTTTTGTGTACACCTCTTTGCCGAAAAGAAAAATGGTCCGTTATTGTTTGGCGGATATTGCAAAAGGTCTGTTCAATGGAATGATCGGTAACTATCTGCTCTATTTCTTTCAACCGACCGTAAAAAGTGGATTGCCACATTTATTACCCGAATATAAGTTGTTCGGCTTTATTACAATCATGGCTTTGTTAACTGCTATAGGTAAGATCATGGATGCGGTGACGGATCCACTTGTTGCTGGGATGTCAGATCGTTGTGAAAGTGGAAATGGTAGACGTATGCCTTTTATGAGAAGGGCAGCGCTGCCATATGCCATTTCTGTCTTGATGATCTTCTTTGCACCATTTGAACCAGGTTCACTTGCAAATGTATTCTGGGTCGGTTTCTTTCTTGTCAGCTATTATGCAGCCTATACATTCTATTTCATTCCACGTAATGCACTTGTACCAGAAATTATCCCGGATGCGAAAGATAGAGTTGGTTATTACGGGCTTAGTACGGCATTCTTTATGGGTTCTAGTTCTTTTATGTATGCGGCAACATTGTTTGTAGATATGTTAAAGAAACAAGGAGTTACACCATTATGGGCATGGCGTACGGTATTTACATGTTTTGCAGTGATTGGTTGTATATGTCTTTTGGTGAGTGCATATGCATTTAATGAAAAAGATTATGTAAAAGAACATAAGAAACCAGAAGAATCGATGTTTCATTCCTTCGCACAGATCTTTCATAATAAGAATTTTGTGAATTTTACATTAGGAGATCTTTGCAGTGGTACGGCAATGGCTTTCTTCCAAGCATCGATGCTCTACTACATTACTGTATTGTTGAATATTCCAGAATCCAAATCATTTCTTGTTATGTTAACGGCAATAGGATCAGCTCTTTGCTTTTTTCCGTTCATTGTACGTTGCAGTAAAGAAGTTGGAAAGAAGAAAATGCTCATTCTTGCACAGGTCGTATTTGCAATTGTGTATTGTTTTATCTATTTTGGAGATCATATTGCAGCGATGGTGCCAGGCAAAGAATTGTTCTTAGGTCTTGGGATGGGGCTTGTTGTAGCTTTCCCGTTTGCATCTATCAATATTCTTCCACAATCTGTTGTTTCAGATATTATTCAACAAGACAGTATGACAAGTGGTGTCAATCGTGAAGGAATCTTCTCGGCGGTTAAGACATTTATAGAGAAGATTGCTTCGGCAGCAGCTATGATGTGTGTATCGAGTATATTGGCGATTGGAGCGCTACAAGGGGAAGCGGTCGGAATGATAGGGGTTAAGATGACGGGCTTGTTTGCATTATTATTTAGTGTAGCATCATTGTTCTTTACCTTACGTTATGATGAAAAATCTGTATTGAATACAATTGAAAAGAAATAGGAGTTAGAAAATGGAAAAGAAAATATTGGGGAATGAGAGTGAACGCAAAAATGTTTCGGAAGAAACGTTGCAACAATATGTAACAAAATTAAAGAAAATGTTGAACTGTCGTACGGTCTTCTTACGTGATCAAAGTAATAAAGGGGAGTTTGATAAATTCTATCAAGTTATCAATGACAATTTTCCTCATGTAGTCAAAAGAGCAGAACGTTTGGAGTTCGGTACAGGATGTTTTATTTATCACATCGCTGGAAAGAATGCGAAACATAATATTATGTTGATGTCACATCATGATGTTGTGGCAGGAACGGATGGATGGAATTCGAATCCATTTGAAGCGTTAGAAAAAGAAGGACATCTCTATGCTCGTGGAAGTATCGATACGAAAACACCTTTATTTGCGGAATTACAGGCTTGTGAAGAACTTTTAGAAGAAAATTGGCCATTTGAAGGACTCAATGTCTATATTGGTTCTTCAAATAATGAAGAAGTATGCGGTGACGGTATGGTACTTGCTGCGAAATACTTTAAAGAAAAGGGAATCCGTTTCGATGCCATATTAGATGAAGGTGGGGCAATCACTTCGGGTATGATTCCAGGATATGATGGCAAGAGTGCTATGGTAGCAGTACATGAAAAGAGCCGTCATATGTATCGTTGTACGGTCGATCTAAATACAAAGGGGCATGGTGGATTAAATCCAAGTGAGGATAGTGCTATCTTACGGTTGAGTCAGTTCATAGATAAAGTCAGTCGTAGCAAGATTTATAAGAGTCATTTCTATTCTGAAGTAGAAGCTACATTTCGGACACACGCTCCTTATATGAAGTTTCCATTGAATATTGCATTCGGACATTTGCATCTATTTTCTCCGCTTATCAAAAAGATTATGATGGGGATTCCACAGGCGCGTGCAATGTTATCCACAAGTATATCCTTTACCTCTTTCTTTGCAGGGACAAAAGAAGACCCACAGATCAAAGCGAAGAAAGCAGAGTGTACAATGTTCTTACGTTGTATAAGAGAAGAGGACTTGGAGGAAGGACTTGCGAAATTGAAAAAAATTGCCTCGGAATATGGCGTGGAAATTTCTTTGATGGAAAGAGACTATTGTCCACCATCCTCGTTTGATAGTTATCCATTCCATACTTTAGAGAAGGTGATGGAAAGTAATTTCCCTGATGTACTGACCGCTCCATTTTTATTAACGGCTGGAACGGATGCAAGAAGATTTGGAGAAGTTGCAGATTCGATTCTTCGTTTTGCACCAATTGATCTAAGTCCAGAACAGTTTGCATCTGTACATGGGGATAATGAAAATATTGGTATTCAAAATATAGGCCAGTGTGTCTGTTTCTATAAAGATTATTTAAAAGCATATCAGGAGGGTATAAAAAAATGAGTTGCGTAAAAAATGATCCAAAACACAATAATCCAGTGATTACAGCGGTACGTGAACAGTTAGAACATCGTGCGACATGGTTATACTTATTGTGTGATGAAGCAAAGAAGAGAGGCTTGGATCCTCGAGAGTTTGCCAGTGAAGCGGTTCATCGTTGTGGTTTAACACAAGGTGCTCATCTTGTTGAAAAAGGGAATACGGATAGCCTCAAGGGATTAAAGAAAACATTATTTACAAAACCTGCACAGTGGGTATTTGAAATGGATGTTTTGAAAAGTACAGATGAAGAATTAAATCTTGATTTCCATTATTGTCCACTAGTGAAAGCTTGGCAGAAAGCAGGATGCAGTGACGAAGAGATTGCAATGTTATGTGATATTGCAATGTGTGGAGATCATGGTATCGGGGAATGTTATGAAAGTGTTTTGGATCTGCCAAAATGTATTGCGAAGGGGGATGACGTGTGTTCTCTTCGATATCATAAAAAAGATAGAAAGTAAGAAAAAAGATCTGACAGAAGTTAAGACTTCTGATGTGTACCCAATTTCCTAGACATGAATTTGTTGGATTATTAGCTATAACTTA
>CAUWDF010000116.1:0-3618 GCA_963557245.1 uncultured Bulleidia sp. | reverse complement strand
CATGGACTTTTATTTTTTATAAGTGTTGCACTTAAAATGATAATTCATCTATAAAATAGTTAAACTTTTTTTAGTTTTTTATCGATTAGGTAAATTTAGGTTGTTAAATTACGACTAGAGTAGTTTCATTAAACAAGATAATACACGCAATAACATTGTATAAAACGCATTTTCAGAGTAAAATTGAACACGCAAAGGAGTAAAAAACATAAATATGACTATTCGTACAAGATTTGCGCCAAGTCCTACTGGTTATATGCATATTGGTAATCTCCGTACTGCGTTATATGCATACCTTGTCGCTAAAAAAGATCCAAATGGAGTATTTATTCTCCGTATCGAGGATACTGACCAGGGAAGATTAGTAGAAGGTGCTACAGACATTATTTATCAGACATTAGCAGCTTGTGGTCTTAAGCATGATGAAGGACCAGATGTTGGTGGCGAATATGGTCCATATGTTCAGTCTGAACGAGTTAAGAGTGGACTTTATATGGAATATGCAAAAGAGCTTATTCGTAGAGGGGGAGCTCATTATTGCTTCTGTGATGAGGAAATCATCAATGCACAGCGTGAACTTCAGGAAGCAAGAGGAGAAAGTTTCAAGTTTGATGATCCTTGTAAGAATTTTACAATTGAAGAGGCAGAGGCTAGAATCGCAAATGGCGAAAAGTTTGTTATTCGTCAGACAATTCCAGATACGGGTACTACATCTTTTGAGGATGAAGTATTTGGAAAGATTACCGTTGAAAATGAAACATTAGATGAGCAGATTTTAATTAAAAGTGATGGATTTCCTACATATAACTTCGCTAATGTAATTGATGATCATTTAATGGGAATTACAGATGTTGTAAGAGGTATGGAATACCTTTCTTCTTCTCCTAAGTATAACCTTATCTATAATGCATTTGGTTGGGATATTCCTCGCTATATTCATTGTCCACCAGTTATGAAAGATGAACATCAGAAGCTTTCTAAGCGTAATGGCGATGCATCTTTCCAGGATTTGGTACTAAAAGGTTATCTTCCAGAAGCAATTTTGAACTATATTGCATTACTTGGTTGGTCTCCATCGGAAGATCGTGAAATCTTTACATTAGATGAGTTGGTCCAGGCGTTTGATGTTAAGCATATCGGTACATCTGGAGCTATTTTTGATCCTGAAAAATTAAAGTGGTTGAACGGTATGTGGCTAAGAGCTATGGATATTGATTCATACTATGAACTCGTAAAGCCTTACATTGATGAAGCGGTTAAGGGAGATTTTGATAAAAAGGCAATTGCTAAGGTCGTACAGCAGAGAGCGGATACGCTGAATGAAATTGCTCCGATGCTGGATTTCTTTGATACATTCCCTGCCTATGACAGCTCTCTTTATAATAACAAAAAGATGAAGACAAATCCTGAAGTTGCTCTTAAGTCTTTGATTGAATGTCGCGATGCTTTAGCAGAGCAGGAAGACTGGTCAGAAGAAGCACTTCATGAGACATTGCTTGCTTTACCTAAGAAAATGGAAGTTAAGAATGGCATTGTTTTATTTCCACTGCGCTTAGCTATTACTGGTAAACAGTTCACACCTGGCGGTGCAATTGAAATTGCAAATATCCTTGGTAAAGAAGAAACATTACGTAGATTGGATCTTTCTATTGCACAGCTTTCTTGATTTGAGAGTTTTGTCATAATAGATATCTTATCCCCTTATTTCAGTCAATACTTGAAATAAGGGTTTTTTTATTTAGACTTTAAATGTAAGGTTGTATTTTTATGGCACATTTAAGCACGGTTCCTGCTTGTGGTCTAGTTACTTGAAGAAGCCATATGTGATATGATTATTATTAGGCGTATTACGTCTTTACATTATGAGAAATCATATTGGAATATTATTAGAGGAGTAAAATGACAGCTGAATCCAAAAATCGTGCTAAAAAAAGTTTTATTGCAGGATCGTTAGCTTCTTCTGCTGGTGTATTTATTTCAAAATTGATTGGAATGTTCTATATTATTCCTTTTAAAGAAATTGTCGGTCAGGAGAACTTAAGTTATTATTCTGCAGCCTATACGTATTACAATGTTTTGCTACAAATCTGTTCTGCAGGTCTCCCGTTTGCAATAGCAGCTATTATTGCGAAGTATGCAAATAAAAATGACTATAAGACGGTATTACTTGTACGTAGATTATCTACTGCTATCTTAATGATATCGGGCTTTGTTATGGCTATGGTGTTTATACTAGTTTCGACTCCTTTAGCTGCTAGTGTATTAGGTTCTCATGCAACATCAGGAGATATTGAGAAGTTAAGGAATACATTTGTTATTCTTTCGTTGGCTTTATACTTAATTCCAATCTTATATTCTTATCGTGGCTATTATCAAGGTATGAAAGAATTAAAGCTTTATGCGGACTCTCAAATTGTTGAACAGCTTGCTCGTGTCTTATTCCTATTAGGGTTGGGAGCGATTGTTGTATATATTTTCAAAATGGATCGTATCATTGGTATTTATGCTGCGGTACTTGCGACTAGTATTGGTGGCTTGTTTGCACTTGTACAGTTAATTCATTTTGATAAAAAACACGAGCCAGAAGTAAAAGCTTTGGCAAGACAGCAGAAAACGCCTGCGGTTCCGATGAAAGATTTGATTCGTGAGTTTATTATTTTTAGTATTCCATATTTATTTGTATCAATTTTGGGTAATTCTCAGACGTTAATTAATACACAGTTCTTTATTCCTGTTTCGACTTCATTAGGTATGCCATATGATAAAGCCTTGTTGTTATATGGTATTATCGAGACAAACTGTGATAAATTGACATCGATTCCCCAGGTACTTTCAATTGGTTTTTCTGCAGGTATTGTTCCGTATATGACTGTATCTTTGGAAAATCATGATTGGAAAGGTTTGAATCGCAGTATTGAAGATTGTTTAGATACCGTATTATTCATCGCACTTCCTGTTTGTGTTGCTATGGCAATGTTAGCAGAACCTATCTATTACATTATGTATGGCGGCTCTGAGTTGTCATATGGTACAGAGTGTCTTCGTTGGGCTAGCTTATTAGGACTTGTGACAACAATCAGTCCAATCTGTAATTCGATGATGTTGACGTTACGTTTTCGTAAAGATTCCATTATTTATCTAGGAGTAGGTTTCTTAGTAAAATGTATTAGTTTTTATCCATTGATGGCGATTATGGGTTATCCAGGTGCTATTGTTTCAAGTTGTTTATGTTCGATTGCAATTATCTTGCTTTCGTTGAGAAGAATAAAAAATACATACCATATTCGATATGGAAAAATTATGAAACGAACGTTACGTATGTTAATTGCATGCGGAATGATGGCTATTTTCTTTGGACTTTGGAACTGGTTAGGTCCAAGTATGGTAAATTCAGGTAGAGTTGTATGTTTTATCGAATTGGCTATAGTAGGTATTCTTGGTATTTTTATATATTTATTTTTTGCAAATTTAATGAATTTACCAAAGGGTGTATTTCATGTTGATTTAAAAGATATGGTTAAACGTGTATTGCGTCGCGCATAAGGTATTTATGAATCCAATTCAATTATATAGATGAATTATCATTTTAAGTGCAACACTTATAAAAAATAAAAGTCC
>CAUWDF010000115.1:0-3783 GCA_963557245.1 uncultured Bulleidia sp. | reverse complement strand
TTCATGGACTTTTATTTTTTATAAGTGTTGCACTTAAAATGATAATTCATCAATAAAAATTTATGATCATTCTACAAAAGAAATTGCAGATATGGTGGTATACTCATATACAGGCTGGATACTTTTGCAATTTTTCAATCTCAAAAGTATCCTATAAGTCTCATTATACGGTTAATTTATTAATTTGTTATAATGTATATGAGGTGAAATTATGAAAACAGCATACGTGACTGACAGTGGAACTGGAAAATCTATTTCCGAGCTCGCAAAAGAAGGAATTGTTAGTGTCCCACTTCAAATATCAGATGAAAAAAACACTTATCAAGATATGGAGAATCTCTCCAAAAACGATATGATCCGTCTGTTAAATGAAGGCCATGTTTTTACAACTTCACAGCCTTCTCCGGGAATTATCGAAGAATGCTTTCAAAGCTTAAAAGAGCAAGGTGTCAATTTAATTATTGCGGTACCAATCTGTAATGGCTTATCTGGAACGATTGGAACGATGACAGCGATTGCAAATTCTTTAGGTATGAAGATTATTTGTGTCGATACTTATGTTACAGCCGTTGTACAGGAATATATCTTATTACGTATCAAAGAATGTTTTGACAAAGGCATGTCTGATCTAGATGTCAAAATCTTAGCAGACCAAATTATTGATTCTACAAATACATTAATCATTCCTGAAAATTTAGACCAGCTCATTCGTGGAGGAAGATTAACACCACTAGCTGCAAAACTTGGCAAATTGTTAAAAATTGCCCCCGTTCTGCAAATAAATAAAAGAACATCTGGTCGTATCGATACTCTTCAAAAAGTCCGTACATTCCGCAAAGCATTGGAAAAAGCAATGGATCAAATGGAAATTGATGGCGTTGGCGAAAATGAGAATTGGTCTATCACAATCGCTCATGTCAACAATATTGATGCAGCCCAACAGCTCTATCACAAATTATCGGAGCGTTTCCCAAAAGCAGATATTCAGATTATTCAGCTCTGCTCACCTGTAGCAGCTCATACAGGTCTTGGTAGTATCTGCTTACAGTATTTTAGAAAATTTTAATTCTTACGTGTGTTCACACAATCCAGCGGAGTTTATGTTAAAATAACTCCGCTGGATCTTTTTTATCAGCACAAGGAGTATAAAACGTGATCGGCAAAAAACAAAATAACATGGAAAAAGACTCGTATCCTGTTAATGGTGACGAGCAATTCGAAATTCGAAAAAATAAAATTCGACGTAGGTTAAAACGAAGAAAAATAATGATCGGAATTATGATCTTTATTTTATGCATATATATGGCCGTAGGTGTTGTAGGACTAAATCTTTTACAGAAATGGACACATACGATACCTAACCTTGATGTCAGTGATTTAATGAGTGAGGAATCCTCTAAGATCTATGATGCTAATGGAAACTTGATTACAGAAATCGGCACCTATTATCGTGATAATATCAAATATGATGATTGCCCAGAATCACTTGTCGATGCTTTCTTATCTATTGAAGACTCACGTTATTTTACACATAACGGATTCGATATTCCGCGTTTCTCCAAAGCAATTGTATCTACCTTAGCTCATGGAGATATGCAAGGCGGTTCAACATTTACAATGCAGCTTGTCAAGAATTCTTACTTTTCTGTAGATGCAGGTGATAATTCAACAACAAGAAAAGCAACTATCGAATATAAAGTACAACAGATTCTTCTCTCTATGAAATTAGAGACACAGCTGAACAAAAAAGAAATCTTTGAGCTTTATGTCAATAAAATCAACTTCGGCGATCGTATACGCGGTGTTCAAAAAGCTGCCGAATATTATTTTGGCAAGAATGTTTCCGAGCTTTCTCTAAGTGAATCTGCTTTATTAGCAGGTATTGTCAACTTACCAAACCGCTATAACCCTTATTATTATCTTGATTATGCAACAACACGTAGAAATCAAGTACTTGATCTTATGTTGCAACATGGATATATTACAAGAAAAGAATGTAAACTTGCTAAATCCATTCAAGTGGAAGATCAGCTCGTCGGTGCAGCAAATTTAAATGTAGAAAATCAGAAGTATTCTCAATATGTCGATGTTGTCATTGAAGAAGCAGTGCATTTAACTGGTAAAGACCCAATTCTATATGGCATGCAGATTTACACTGCTCTTCAACCTGAAATTCAAGATACAATTGAAACAATTGAAAATGGAACAAGTTCTGTACGTTTTGCAGATGATTTAATGCAAACTGCAATCGTATCAATGAATAATACCAATGGTGAGATAGCTGGTATCGGTGGAGGAAGAAACTATGTGGGTGGTGCCCGTCTCTTAAATCGTGCAACCTCCCAATTCAAACAACCTGGATCCTCAGTTAAACCTGTGCTCAGTTTTGCCTTAGGTTTTGAATATTTGGGCTATTCATTAGATGAAATTTTAGTTGATAAACCGATAACATTCCCTGGTGAATCACGTGTCTTAGTTAATGCGAACGGTAAATACCAAGGTGATGTCGATATCAAAGAAGCCGTCGCTAAATCTTTAAATATTCCTGCAATTCTAACTTTAGAAAAAGTCACTTCGAAGATTGGAGCGGAAGCCGTTGTTAATTATATGAATAACATTGGTTTCTCAAATGCAAATATGGATGATTATCATATGTCCTATGCGATTGGTGGTAACTCCTTTGTATCGACGGCAAAAGAATTGGCTGGTGCACATGCTACAATGATTAATTTAGGGGTTTACAATGAACCTCATACAATCCGTGAGATTCATACATCTGATAGCGAAACATTCTACCCTGAAAATCAGAACAACCATGTATTATCTAGTGGTAGCGCGTGGTTAGTCGATCAACTCATGAAGAACAATGTAGATACCGGAAAAAAGTATCTTAACTATATGGATATTTTACAAAAGAGTTATCCAGTTTATGCAAAAACAGGTACAACAGACTGGGGTATGGATGGTCTTCCATATGGCATTCCAAAAGGCGCTATGAAAGATAAATGGATGGTCTCCTCGACTTCAAACTATACGAATGCTGTATGGGTTGGTTGGGATAAAGCTGTTGCTGGCGCCGGCACATACTTTTCCAAGCAAAAAGCCTATATGAACATTCCTGGTAAGATCAATTTAGAACTTTTAAATGCAGAAGAAAAAATTCCGGGAGTCAATCTCAATGGAATCGAAAGACCAGCTGACGTACTTGATGTCAGCTATGCGCAAGGTACATGGCCACATATTACAAATGGGGGTAAACAAATTACTTCCCAAGTATCTACAACAGGTCTTTCCAATACCCCTTCTATTTCTTCTCCAGAAGAAAACATTTCCTTTAATGCTTCCATGCAAAATGGTATTGTCTACCTCACATGGGGCGGCAGAAAAGGATGCTCCAGCAGCTCAAATATCAGCTTAAAGGATAAATTCAATAATATCCATGCATCTGGTGCATGCTTAGCAAATTCCACATGGGCTTATGGAAGTAATCCAAAATTCGAAGCTGAGATTTATGTCAATGAAACACTATATGCAAAAATCAACGCTTCTGACAGCCAAGCTGGTGCATATGTTCCTGAACCAGATGATGGTACGGTTACCGCTTGTGGATGGATATCGAATGGTAAAAAAGTCACTCCAAAACAATGTATGACAATCGCTGAATTCGACTCCTCGAAAGACAAAAAAGAAAAAGATTAAAAAAACATAACCAACTGATTATTAGTTATAAATAGGGTAGAGTGAGAAATTTCTCTCACCATCCCATTGCACCGTACGTACGGT
>CAUWDF010000114.1:0-3848 GCA_963557245.1 uncultured Bulleidia sp. | reverse complement strand
AGTCTTTGCAAAGTGCCTTCTTTTGAGTTTTCGCTCATGAACTTTTTATGTAATTTTCTGTATATAATATAACATATCATCTTTCAAAAATGAAGTAAGATAATTTGTATCATAATCTATCACCATACGGTAATGATTTCATGTAATCTTCCATGAATTGCCAGTCTGGAACATAACCATCTTCTGAGTATGTATGATTAGGGTCAATGTATGGTGTTCCATCTGGATTGTGTTGGATTGGTAATTTGATTGCAGATTTACCAAATTTTTTCACATCATGTGGCTTTCTCCCATAAGACCATCTATATTTATCTTGCATAATGATTGTGCATAAAAACATTGCAAGATAAGGACTCATCGTATAATCTCTAACATAAAATGCTGTAATATCATGACTACAGGTAAAATCCTCATGTTGATAAAATGCATTGCAAACAGAACCATTGACTGTCACGGCTATACAATTTCCAGCATACATTTTTTTATCTAAAGTATTATCTTCATTACCAACCTTATCCCATCCTCTGATATCTTCAATGCTATAAAATTCAGTAACACCATTATTTGATTCTGTTGATGCTAAAAATGGAATGTTTCCATCAATAGAATGTTCTGGTTTTTTATTATAAAAACCACCTCTCAACACAAACACATCATCTAAAGTAAACTCTTTCCATTCATCCACCTTCAAAGCCAATCCATTTCTAACTGTATTCTTTGTTGTCAATGGTTTATGGTGTAACGATTTCATATAATCTTCCATGAATTGCCAATCTGGAACATATCCATCTTCTGAGTATGTATGATTAGGGTCAATGTATGGTGTTCTGTCTGGATTATGTTGGATTGGGAGTTTTAATTCCAAAAAAGGAAGTGTTTTATTCGCCTGTCTACCATAATTATATTTATACTTGTTTAGCGTAATTACCGTAACAAGAAAATGTTTGACTTCCTCAGAAACAGTAGCTTTCACATCCAAAGTATATAAATCCCTACCGCTGTAAAAATCATCCGGTTGAACAAAGGTAGATAAAACACTCCCACCACCAGCTACAGTAATCAACCCTGCCTTCTGCACATTTACACTATCAATTTTTCTCACTTTAGCAGATACGCCATTATTGTCTTCTGTTCTACTCACAAAATTAACAGCATCCTTATCATTGCTCTCTTCACAAGCATTCAATTCAAGATTGACTCCGTATTTAATATCAAAGATATCTTTTGCTAAAAATTCTTTCCATTCCCTCACATTAAGATTCATAAATCTTACCCTCTTTCATAAGGTATGCAAGATAATTGTTTAATGTCTGTTGAAAATCACCTTCGGTCAACTTGCTGTAATCCGTCTTCATGTACGCTTCGCAAAGCCATTCATTCTCACCGGACACCTCAGCAGTTGCAGATAATCCATCCACTGATTTATGATTGCGGAACAATCTCAACCACTCTTCTTCGATTGCTTTCCATTTACTATCCCCATTTTCATCAAACTGTTCTACACGACCAAGAGCCTTTTTCTTCTTAAATCCGTCTTCTTTATAATACCCAAAGAATGTCTCTTTCATCGTCCCATCTGCTTTTACGTGTGGCTCGCCAAGCGTAAACACCATGCAACAAGCCGATACAGAAGCTCCCGGATAAAAAATCTCGTTCGGTAATGTGAAGACAGCCTCCAATGTATTATGTTCCAACATAGCAATCTTCTCTTCTTGAATCACATTTTTCGTTCCAATTGCAGTAGATACAGGAAGTAACACAGCCATTTTCACAGTCTTGCGTGGAAGTCCATTCTTTTCTCGTTCCTCATTCATTTCTTGAATGATATCGGAAAGATAATGAATGAATACAAGTCCCTTTGTAGGGTCTTCCTTTCCATCTTTTGCTTTTCCCCAATTTGCTTTATATGTCGCAGGAATACCAATCGGTTTCGCATTATACGGTGGATTCATCAAAATAATGTCTGGGTCTGCCTGTTTGATAAAATCTTTGCAATCAAAACAACTTCCAAACTTAATATTGCTATTTCCATCTCCGTGTATCAGCATATTTGTCGTTGCCAAACCATACGCTTTTTCCTCGATTTCAATCCCATAAATATGTTCTTCTTTTACTTTTTTCATCAAATCCTTCGCTTCTGCTTCTCGTTTCCCACGTCTACAATCCGCAAGCTCTTTTACCATCGCTTGTACAAGAAACGAACCACTTCCACAGGTCGCATCTAATACACATTTTGTTCTATCCACACCTGTCACCCTACACATAAACTCTGTAATATGGTCAGGTGTAAATGCTTGATTCTTATCCGCTTTTCCCGTGTATTTATTAAATGCAATGAAGAACATATTCAAAATATCCTGTCCTTCGGAACTATCCGTATCAATATATCTGTAAATATTTAAAATAATTGTTTCGAGAATGTCCATCCAATCCGTAGTTTTTAATGCTCGTACTTTTTGATTTCCAAGAACATTTTTCTGAAGCAATTCAATCTTCTTTGTTTTATTATCCGAACCATCCAATAAATCGGATAATACACCTTCAATGGCTCCTCGAATCCCCTTCGGTGTCATTAAAGACCACATTTCTTTCAACGAATCTACAAATTCTTTGGTAATCGAAACAACGCCTTTCTTTTTTACAAGGTCTTTGATGTATAAAAGGCTGGTTCCTACAAACTGACTACGGAGATTTTCATCAATATCTTTTTTATGCAAAAGTTCATTCAAAGCATATGTATTTTTAAGAACCGTCTCACGGTCGTTGGACTTATTGATTTTGAACAATTTCACGTAATGTTCCATTCTATCCAACATACTCTCATCTTTTAACAAGTGCTCATCATCTACAAATGATTTCCAAACTTTAATTTTGTCATTGTTTGTATTTGCAAGAATACAAATAGCCTTTCTTCCCGGATGAATCGCACGTTCCTCTTCTAAATATTCACGAAGCTGGTCTTCATCACTAGAAACAAAATTTTGTTTCGTTTCAATCAAAACCACTACATCTTCACATTCAAATCGAATATCTAATTTGAAATGAGAAATAGAGTGACCAACTTTTGCTTCTAATTGTGATTTACCACCTGCGGCTTGTACATAGCTATACTCGCCAGCCTCAATATTGCTTGTCAGAAATTCTTTTCCGACAGTGTCTACCATGTCATGTCTCAGCATATCCAGTCACCCCTTTCTACTCCCAATTATGTTCCCTAATATACTCGTTTGCAGCCAATCTAAAAAATGCAGATAAATTCAAACCATGCTCTTCTGCAATTCTCACAAATCGTTCTTTATCTGCCGGATTCATATATACACTAGTCTTCCCATCTACTTTACGAGCTGACTTTGTTTTCTTTTCTGTATCTCCCATATCATCAACTCTCCTTTTCTTGTATCATTTTCCCTTTAATATATGGTGTTATACCACTATTACACCATACATTATACTAAATTTCACATGTCTGGTCAACCACAAAAATTTCCTACCCAAGTTTATATATTATAAGATTATAGCCTTAAAACGCATTTAAACGCTCATACAAACGATTTAAGATAAAACCTAGAGAAGATATCCCAAAACACCTTAAAATAGCTATAATATGGCGAGAAACTGCTCATAGATAATTTCCTACCCAGTTTTGATAATCAGAATACACACGTGATGTGAAGACAACAAAAAAAGACAAGCCATTAAGACTTGTCTTTCACAACTTTTTTTAGTTTTTTCTCATATGATACAATCTATTATAAGTTATCCGATGACCTATGGAAAGAAGAAATCGCTCTCTCTTTCTTACCAATTATGATTTGCCATATATTCATCCGCAGCCAGACGGAAAAAAG
>CAUWDF010000113.1:0-3891 GCA_963557245.1 uncultured Bulleidia sp. | reverse complement strand
AAACGAAATTATAAACTCACATTAGATGTTGCACTTAATTTGACAAATTACTTAACTAATAAATGAACTTTTTCTTTTGTGTACATTGAAAATCTCCTAAAAGTTATATGTTATTATCATATCATTTTTATAGAAAAGTTGAATTTTTCTTAAAAAAGAAAAAATGTACTGTTAGGTTATCTAACAATACATTATTTTATTATCTTGGGTGATAAAGTTTGTTTTGCTGGTAAACAGGATCAAAGGTTACATTGACTCCTAATCGACGATAAATATCTGCATCTTCAGCAGGCAATACAACTGTACAATGTGCTTCCGATCCACGAATCTTAGAAAGAGCGTTCATTGCTTCAGCTGTAACATGATTTTTTAAGGCAACCATTGCAAGAGCGATAAGCACTTCGTCTGAGTGGAGACGTGGATTCATATTGTTCAAATGATTGACTTTCAGATGCTGAATTGATTTGACAGAAGATGGATCGATAAGGTCTGTTTCTTTGTCAATACCGGCAAGAGCTTTAATTGCATTAATGATTGTAGATGCGGAAGGCCCGAATAAGGAAGAAGTTTTGCCTGTGATTATCTGGCCGTCTGGAAGTTCAAGAGCCATAGCTGGGAGACCTGTTTCATTCGCTTTATTGCGCGCAGCCAAGACCACATTTCTATAAGTTGAAGAAATACCACATTCATTCATAAGAAGATCAATTTTCTGAATGGCTGTGTCTGGTAACATATCACTCTTTACATTCACAAGAGTTTCGTAATAACGACGGATTATTTCTTGTTTTGAAGCTTCTTTTGCAGCTTCATCATCTGTAATACAGAATCCCACCATATTGACACCCATATCTGTTGGGGATTTATATGGTGATACTTTCATGATACGTTCGATAATACGGTTTAGAACAGGGAAAATCTCAATATCGCGGTTATAGTTTACAGCAGTCTTGCCATATGCTTCTAAGTGATATGGGTCAATCATATTAATATCGTCTAAGTCAGCAGTAGCAGCTTCATAAGCAAGGTTGACTGGATGATGGAGGCCTAGGTTCCAAACTGGGAATGTTTCAAATTTAGCATAGCCGGAAGAAATTCCATTGGCTTGGTCATGATAGAGTTGCGAAATACATGTAGCCATTTTGCCTGATCCTGGACCAGGAGCAGTTACAACAACAAGATTTCTTGTTGTTTGAATGTACTGGTTCTTTCCAAGACCTTCTGGAGAAACGATGAAATCAATATCGGTTGGATATCCCTTAATTGGATAATGCAAGTAAGATTTAATACCTGCATCTGTCAATTGATTACGGAATAGATCGACACCGTTCTGATGTGTATACTGAGTGATGACAACAGAACCTACATATAGATTGAGTTCTTTAAATGCATCAATTAAACGGAATACTTCTTGATCATAGGAGATACCAAGGTCACCTCTGATTTTTGATGATTCAATGTCGTTTGCATTAATACAGATAATTAATTCGACTTGATCTTTTAATTCTGTTAGCAATTTAATTTTATTATTTGGGTCATAGCCAGGTAGTACTCTAGCGGCATGAAAGTCTTCGAACATTTTTCCGCCAAATTCCATATATAGCTTGCCCTGAAACATATTGATTCTTTCAAGAATCTTATCTCTTTGCATGCGGAGATATTTATCTGAGTCAAAAGCTTTTTTGAACATATTCCACCTTCCTTAACTCCGTATAGTATACATGAACTCTATGTTAAATGCATGACTTTTTTCATTAATTTTACGTCATGAAATATATATATATATTAGAAGTAAAATACGTTTCGATGTTATGAGCATGGGAGGCAAAGATTGAATCCAGATGATCGTTGCTTCGAAAAGAGACAGTATAATGAAAAAACATTTTGTTACAAAAAGCAGAAATATTTTTTTGAAGAATAGTGGGATTTATGAGCTAAAATATGAGAATTTTTTTGGTTTGTTATATAATTTATTCAGAAAGTGAGATATATCATGAGTGAAACTTTAAAAGAAAGAAAAGATATGGATCCTAAATATGAGTGGAATCTATCTACATTATTCAAAAATGATGAAGAATTTGAAAAAAGCCTTCAGGCATGCTCTCATTATGTAAAAGATCTTGCGGCTTATGAAGGAAAATTAAATAACGTGGAAGATATTCTTGCCTTTTTGACTCTGAATACAGAGGCAGATCGTAAGTTATCGAATCTATATAGCTATTCTTTTTTACGCAAAACAGAAGATACACGTAATTCGGATGCATTATCTATGTATTCGAGAGCATATGGCAAAGTTGTCGAAGCTAGTACAGCTGCAGCCTTCGCGGAGCCTGAGATTTTAGCTAATGAAGAAGAACATTTAAAGGAAATTGCAGCGAATCCTCGTTTAAAAGATTATGCATTTTATTTAAATAATCTGATTCGTAAGAAGGAACATATGCTCAGTGGTAAGGAAGAAGCTGTTCTGGCTTCTTTAGGGGAAGTTCTCAATACTCCAGAACAAGCTGCTGGTGCTTTGATGGATGCCGATATGGTTTTTAATTCTGCTAAAGACAGTGATGGCCAAGAACATGAGGTAACAGAATCTTCTTATATTCTGTTACAGAGTAGCTCCGACCGTGAGTTACGTCGGAATGCTTTTAATTCTTTTTATAAAGGATATGGGCAGCATATTAATACATTCGCTTCAACATTAGGTGGATGTGTTAAGAATTCTGTTGTACAGTCTCGTTTAAGAGGATATGCATCTTCTCGTGCAATGCATATGGCAGATGATAATATTCCAGAGAGTGTGTATGATAATTTAATTTCTACGGTTCGTAGTCGTATGGATCTTATGTATCGCTATGTTAAGTTAAGAAAGAGACTCTTAAAACTGGACGATATTCATTACTATGATTTATATGCTCCACTGACTTCTGGTGTTGAAAAAAAATATTCTTATGAAGAAGCACAGCAGATGGTTAAAGAAGCCGTTGCTCCATTAGGTAATGAGTATGTTGATCGTGTGCAGCAGGCATTTGATGAACGTTGGATTGATGTTTATCCAAATAAGGGTAAAGAAGGTGGTGCTTTTTCTGAAGGTACTTATGATTCAAATCCATTCATTAAGATGAATTTTACAGGAACATTAGATTCTGTATCAACTTTAGCGCATGAGATGGGACATTCTCAGCATACATGGCTAAGTAATCATACACAGCCATATCAGTATAGTCAGTACACAATGTTTGTTGCTGAAGTAGCTTCTACCGTTAATGAAAATCTTTTGATTGAACAGCTCTTAAAGAAAGAAACAGATCCAAAAGAACGTCTGGCTTTATTAAATCAGTATTTAGAGTCTTTTAAGGGCACTGTTTACAGACAGACAATGTTTGCTGAATTTGAAAAAGAAGCTCATGCTATGTGTGAAAGAGGAGAGTCTCTTACAGCAGATTCTTTAAGCTCCCTCTATGCACATCTGATTCATGATTATTTTGGTGATGATCTTGTAATGGATGATGCGGTTAAGTATGAATGGGCTAGAATCCCTCATTTTTATTACTTATTCTATGTATATGTTTATGCTACAGGTTATTCTTCTGCTTGTGCAATTTCGGAAAAGATTTTATCAGAAGGTGAGCCAGCTGTTAAGAAGTACCTTGAATTCTTATCTATGGGAAGCAGTGCATATCCATTAGATGAATTAAAGCATGGTGGTGTTGATCTTACTACACCAGAGCCAATTGATATTGCATTAGACAAGTTTGAAAAAGTGCTTGAAGATGCAGAAAGAACTGCAGATCAATTAGGTCTTTGATTGTAATGTGTCGTTTCGATAAAGAAACGACACATTTTAATTAGTGTGCCGGGCAAGGCATGAATTCAGTTGGAGATAAACCAACCACAGGTATT
>CAUWDF010000112.1:0-4102 GCA_963557245.1 uncultured Bulleidia sp. | reverse complement strand
ATTATAAACTCACATTAGATGTTGCACTTAATTTGACAAATTACTTAAACAAAATAAAAAAGCTTTCCTATTATGTAGAATAGAAAAGCTTATAGATTAAATAATATCAAAATGATCCATTGCATTCACTAACCCATGTTCTCGAATATCATCGGTCACATAGTCCGCTCTCTTCTTTAACTCTTCTGCAGCATTTCCCATTGCAATACCGACACCACAT
Source organism: uncultured Bulleidia sp. (assembly GCA_963557245.1). Classification (GTDB taxonomy): domain Bacteria; phylum Bacillota_I; class Bacilli_A; order Erysipelotrichales; family Erysipelotrichaceae; genus Bulleidia. Next base: position 3,882 of record CAUWDF010000112.1, on the reverse strand, counting down.
TCTTCAATCATACTAGCATCATTCATAGAATCACCAAAAGCATATGTATCCGCAAAATCCACCTTTAACAATTCACATATTTCACGACATCCTGCTGCTTTCGTAATTCCACTATAGGTAATTTCACCACTTGTCGCTTCTCCTCTACCATAGGAAGCGGTTGTTGAGATAAAGTGAAGATCTGGATTCTTTACTTTGACCCATGCCTTCTCCGTCTTTGTATCTGGGAAACTGACATCAACTTCTAAAATTTCTTCATCCGTCCATTCGTCTATATGTTTCAAATTAAAAAGTTCCATGAGCTTCTCTTTATCCTCTCCCTGCATACGTTCAAAGTTCTCATACATCAGCTCAAACTCCTTCTCTGTTGCAAAGGCACCACCATCCCAGCTTAAAAGAATATTCCCGTGGAACTCTTCTGTAACCTGTGCAATCAAATCGACAACAATTTGTTTTGGAATCGGATAATGAACAGGTTCCTGTCCTTCTACTAATATACAAGCCCCATCCGAAGAAACAAAACCATCCATGCCAATATGACGATAAGGTGCAAGTCCTGAAAGATTTCTACCCGAAGCAATCACACATTTATACCCATTCTTTTTTGCTCGCTCCATCGCTTCCATAACTTCTGGGAATGGCATAATGTCCCCATTTCCACTATCTACTAATGTTCCATCGATATCAAAAAATAAAATTCCTTTCGTCATTTTCTTACTCCTCTATCAATCCATAATGTAACAATGCTTTATATATACCATCCTGATCGACATCCTCCGTAACATATTCAGCATTCTTTTTTACATCCTCACTGCCATTTCCCATCGCTACCGAATGTGCACACACTTTCATCATTTCCATATCGTTTGCCGAATCCCCAAAACAATATGTATTTTCAACATTACCTCCTAGTAGCTTCAAAGCATGCAATATTCCTGTCCCTTTACTGATACCTGGCGCTGTCAGTTCTCCACCTTTGCTACCAAAACCCGCATAATATCCACCATTACGAATGATTGTCAGTTCTTTTGGAACACGCGAGAAAAAGATATCTGCGGTCAGCTCATTCGCAAAATAGGCATCTATTTTTTGAATCGGCTCTCCATTATATTCCTGCATTCTCACCATTGCACGTTTTTCTAAAACCTGTTCTGCCGTAAGGTCTGGATATCTGTTTGCTAAACGGCGAATGGCTCCTTTCCGTTGCTTTTCATTCTGAAATTCATGATTCGTAGTCAACAGCTGATATGCACCACCTAAACGTTCTGCAAGCTCTACTATTTCTTCCACTTGTTTTCTAGGAATCGGATTCACTTCTAAAATCTTTTGTTCATAGACAATCCCAGCTCCATTACAAAAAATAATTCCTGGCATAGAAAGTACATCCTCAAATTCACGAGCCATTTGATAAGCTCGTCCAGTGCAGATAAAACAGATATGTCCTTTCCCAATTGCCTGTTGTATCGCTTCTATTGCACTCTTTGGAATCTGATGATTTTTTATTGAGATTAAAGTGCCATCCATATCAAAAAATAAAAACTTTTTCATTTTCTTATTTTACCCTATCTTCCAATGGAGAACATATTCTATCATGTCGTTCTGTATTTTGGAACAATATTTCTTTTTCAAACGCACTAAATAATACGTACGTATTGCATGAACACCATGTATTTCTAACTTTTTTACATGATATTTCTGTACAGCTCGATCGGCTGTATTCTCTGTCACAAAAGCAATACCAAATCCTTTTTCTGCCATCTGAATCAAGGAAAGATCCGATACACTATCTAATAAAATATGCGGTACAACTCCTGCTTCTGAAATCATCTCATCAAACATCGCCCGAATCCCACTTCCCTGTTCCCGAAGTAGAACATTTTTTCCATTTAAGGATTCGATTTCTAATCTATTTCCAACATAACATTCTTCCACAAGTGCACATATTTTTTCACTAAATAATTTCGTAAAAAGCAAGCTATCTTGGGCCCGTAACTGATTCACAATACCAAAATCCAACCTTCCCTCTTCGGTAGCCTGCACTATATCTGTAGAATTACGCACTAAGAAACGTAATTCTACATTCGGATATTTATTTTTTAGAAATTCCCCCAAATCAGCAAGAATACTTTCTGCCATTGTAATATTGATCCCAATATCTGCTTTTTCTACCCCTTTACCACTACGCAAGATATCTCTTACTTCTTCATATTGCGACAAGATGGATCTTGCATAGTCCAGAAATACTTTACCTTCCTGACGTAACCGAATCGATCTTCCTGTACGGTCAAATAAAGGAGTGCCATAATAAGCCTCAATTTCTTTAATTGCCAAAGAAATCGCAGGTTGGCTCATACCAAGATTCTCCGCTGCTGCAGACATCGAACCACAGCGACATACTTCTATAAAGATTTCTAAGTTTCTTTCTGTCATATAAGTTATTCCTTATATTTCAAATAGTAACATATGAATTGTAATATAGTATGAAGGCTGCGTAATATATAAGCAAAGTGAGGAAATTCTATGAAAGAAAACAAAAAACTACAGTTATTTCTTACATTCTTTAAAATAGGTCTGTTCACCTTCGGGGGTGGTTATGCAATGATTCCTATGATTCAACAAGAAATTGCCACAAAAAGACATTGGATTGAGGAACAAGACATATTAGATATTATTGCAATTGCGGAAAGTACACCTGGGCCTATTGCGGTCAATAGTGCTACCTTTGTCGGTTATCACGTTGATGGAACATTTGGTGCATTCTGTGCCACATGTGGAGTCGTACTACCTTCTTTCTTAATCATTTTAATGATTTCTTTTGTTCTACCAGCTTTTGAAGCCAATCGCTTTGTGCAATATGCCTTCTTCGGTATCCGCGCGGGTGTCCTAGCACTTATCTGTAATGCTTGTATTTCCATGTATAAGCAAGCTCCAAAGAAAATTGTTTCTTACTGTATTATGATTATTGCCTTTGCATGTACTATATTCTTCCATTGGAATGCAGTATATATTATTCTCCTATGTGCATGTATCGGTCTTATTTCTTCGTTACGTGTCAATAAGGAGGTGGGCGCATGATCTTCGTGAAGTTATTTTTAACATTCTTTAAGATTGGGCTGTTCACCTTCGGGGGTGGCTATGCGATGTTACCATTAATACAACAAGAAGTCGCAGCCAACAACTGGATGGCAATGGAAGACTTAATCAACTTTGTTGCTGTATCCGAAAGTACACCTGGACCTTTCGCCATTAATATTTCGACCTATGTCGGTTCCGTACTCGCTGGTATTCCAGGAGCGTTCTTTGCGACATTAGGTGTTGTCTTACCGAGTTTTATTGTCATCTTACTTGTCGCTCAATGTTATAAAGCTTTTCAGACTAGTCCAATTGTAAAAGGAATTATGTCTGGTCTAAAACCTGCGGTTGTTGGTCTTATCGGTGCAGCAATCATCTCTGTTGGAGAAAACGTATTCTTTCCAAATGGTACTGTATTCGGTATGCCATTGATTGCTTCCATTGGAATCTTCTTATGTGCCCTACTCTGCCTAAAAAAGAAAGTCAATCCAATTCTAATCATTCTATTATCCGCTGCACTTGGCATTCTTTGCGGATGTCTTGGAATTCTATAATCATTTCAATTATACAAATACATAAAATTTTAAAATACTTTTTAAACCAGAAATATCACCACTAGTTCTCAAGAAGTGCAAAAAAATCCAATCGAGATAAACTCGATTGGAAAAATAATTCAAAATCTTTACCGTATTTATTCGAATCAACGGAATCCAACAAATTCAAATATTACTTATAACAATTCAACTAATTGAGTTCCATCTGGAATATCCCCTGCACTTTTTCCATAATGTGCATATGTGATTTTCCCAT
>CAUWDF010000111.1:0-4247 GCA_963557245.1 uncultured Bulleidia sp. | reverse complement strand
AACCTAAGAGACTAGGTCGCCAGACTCCTACCAAATCCGTAATCTTGCCGTATGAGAACACACACGGCAAAGAAGCGATTGATATCTATGAAAAGTCAGGTAGAATCGCACAGGACTGGCAGAAGCTTCTTATTTATGACATGCTTGCTTACAATGACGAAAATCTGTGGACACATACAAAGTTTGGCTACTCAGTGCCACGTCGAAACGGTAAGAATGAAGTCGTAACGATAAGAGAAGCTTATGGTTTGCTTATCGGGGAGAAGGTCCTTCATACAGCTCACAGAACGCCAACTTCCAGTTCGGCATTTTACAGACTTCTGAAGTTGTTGGAAGATGCAGGGTACAAAGACAAGCAAGACTATATCGCGCATAAGCAATATGGACTTGAAACAATAGAGTTCCCCGAATCGGATGGTAAAGTGTCTTTCAGAACGAGAACATCGAAGGGTGGTCTTGGTGAAGGGTTCGACTTGATGATCAGACATGAAGTGTATGATGTATTAAAGTGGATTGCTCTTCCTGCTCTTGCGGTGTTTGTAAACACTGTCCTACCTGTATGGGATGTGGGAAACGTTGATGCCATCGTAACTACTATTAATGCAGTGGCAACATTTCTAGGCGCTTTATTATGTGTATCTACCGCAAAGTACAATAAGGAAAATCATGAGGCTTGAGACACTAGCACAGTTAACAGTTACCGTTATTGTTGCGATGCTAGGAAGTCAATGGTTTGGTGAGTGGATTAAGAGCCGTAAGGGAATCTCTAATAAAGCTATTTTAGACAAGATTGACGAAAACGAGGCAAATCAAGCCCGTTGGAGAATCTTACAATTTAACACGGAACTTCTTAGATACTGGAAACATAGTAGAGAAGAATTTTTGGATGCACTTCTTATGGTTGATAGATATGAAAATTATTGCAGAACTCATCCAAATTATCAAAACAATAGGGCGGTACTAGCAATTGAGAACATCAAAAGAGTGTACCAACAAAGCGTAGAAGAAAATAGTTTCTTATAAGCAGCAAAAAGGTCGGGCTTAATGCTCGACCTTTTTTAGCTGGTGATAATTTTTTTGATCTATTATATTTGGATTCATTGAACCTCTTTTTTTCAAAGAAAGCCCCAAAATGGGGCTTTCTGCAATCTAGTGGGGCGACAGTTCCCACATCTCATCGGTTTCACTACACTTGACACTTGCGTGCGCGATAGCCGTCTTTCTATCCTTTGATTGCTTCTTGATATGCAATTATACTAACAGAATTTTGCCGTTTTTCAAGCTTAAGTTAATTTTAAATCTCTTTTTTCGATTCTTCTGCTTCTTTGATAGTTTCTTCCATGGCTTTACGGAAAACATCGGACTGCTTTATTCCAAGCGTCTTGCAAGCCTCTTTAAAAGAATCTACAAAATCATTTTTGAAGCATGCATGGATGGATTTCATGTTCTCCTTTTTCCATTGTGCTATGTAAGCGTTTTGGTTGAACGCTTTGCTATTTGTGTCATCCATTTTTGTTTTCTCCTTTACGTTTTGTCCATATTACTGCTAGACAGAACATTACAATACAGCTCGTAATGTTTAGAAATGAGTGCTTGTAGATTACATTGCATAACTCAAAGCCTGCAAAGAACCAAATCGCATAGTTTAGAAAATCTTGAAAATTCATAATAATAATGCAATGATGTAAGAGTAGCGGAGAGCGTTCAGCTCTCCACCAATCTACTCAAAGAAGAACAGGTGTATTACCTTGAGCAATTCAATGATTACAAGTGCCAGTTGGATCATTTCTGAATTACTCGGTCGGTTCTTCTTTTTGCTCTTACTCATTACTACCTCCTTTCTACTCATATATTATAACATAGTGGCACAACTATGCAAAGTATAATCGATAGAATTTTTTTATTTTAAATGTTCGTTACGTAGCTATCACGGTAGCTCAAAGTCATCTCTTTAAAACTGCGAAAAACTGCTTATTTATGCTTAAATTTGTGGTTTGCTAAATTACTGAAGTTAATAACAAAAAACCGTTTAAATAGGGATTTATAGTCAATATCATTCAGTTAAGAGATAACAACCATGTGTTACCAAGTTTTATTTCGGTTCGTGATTGTTTCAAAAGTTAACTGGTGCTACATTTGAGTGTCTTTAAAATAGCCTCTGAAACCAGCATTTATTTGCTAGCTTCGGTGGCTTTTACTTTGGTCTTTGCTTCCTAATTTTGTTCGATCATGTTCTGTGTGGACTATGCTTATAATTAGAAGTGTTGGATCAATTTTAAGGCGCTTCTGAGCAGTATCCATTTGTTTTTTCGGTATGTATACCTCTATGAATTTTTTGATTGTGTCGTCTTCTATGTATTCATTCACAGTTGAATCAGCTATTCAAGATTCCATAGTACTGATATAGCAGTTGATATAGTAGTTCCTTTTTCTAATAAGCCCAATGTGATCTTCGTGATAGAATGCATGAAAAGAACTGACTATGGTTATATCAAAGGCAGTTTTTCATGTAATCATTTATTTCTGACTCCTAGTTAACTTTGGGTATCCAGAAATAGAACTAGACTTCCGATTTTTGTTGACAATCAAATTTGTTTAATGATTTCATGGTGATCTAGTATTTTATATATGCTAAAAGTATAGTAATTCCTACAGAAACAAATGAATAAATATTAACTTATTTTCGAGTAGGTCTAGAAGCAATATGTTATTCGTTAACGTCACTATTTCTACAAGCAAAAATATTCTATGATGGACCAAGAAAGATGAATTTTTGTATGTTTGACAAAGAGTTTCATATTTTCATATTAACCTTTTTTTATGTGAGTTTTATCTGTTTCAAAATTATATCTATCAGTGTATAACTTTTCTAGATGTGGTGGAAAGTGATTTTTCAGTCTCTTCTTTGTGTATGACCTGCTATGTACGAATTGGTTGATATGACATCATCAATCTAAGAATTATTGTGATTTAAATGATAACAGCGGTTTGCAAACTTAATGGTTCAATTAAAGTTCGAACATATGAAAGAAATATTTAATATTGTGATAATTTAGATTTTAATTTTGTGAAGTATAAAAAGTATATTTTGTAATTGATGTTACAGAATTATTTTTTGGTAGCGTCAAGAATTTTGTGTAAATAGTATATCCTTAGTAAGGGTGACTTAATTCTCGAACCAATCTTCTCGAGTTGTCTGGCCAAAACCTCTGTGTACGTGATTCATGTTTTTCTCGTTATAACGATTGAACTGGATCACCAGATATTTCTCTTCAGATTGTTCTGTTGGAAATTGTTCTTTCTTTTTGAAACTTCTCTTTAACTGCTTGTTGTTGCCTTCAATCAGATTTGTAGAGTAGATCGTCTGTCTGACACATTCTGGATAGTCATAGAATGTAAACAGATTGTCATTGCTGCTTAAACCTTTCACCATTGATGGATATTTGTGTTTCCATTTATCGATGAACTCTCTTAGAGAAAGCAAGGCTTCCTCCTTTGATTTGGATCGATAAACCTCTTTAAAGTCCTTGGCAACATCCTTTCTGTCATTGACTCTGGTCTTGGCACATAAGTTTCTTTGTATATGGACCAGGCATCTTTGAATCTTGGAATCTGGGAAAGTGTCCTGTATTACCGTTTCCATACCGGATAATCCGTCTGTACAGAATAAAGAAATGCGTTCAACACCTCTTGATTTCAGGTTTTCTAATAGTTCTTTCCATATCTCGGCGGATTCGTTTGGTGCAATTATATAACCAAGAATTTCTTTTGTGCCTTCCAGGGTGATTCCTAAAGCTATATGAACCATTTCTCTGGATACGGTATCTCGACGTAAAGGCATGGATGTTCCATCAAGATATACTACGGCATATTCTTTGTTCAACGTTCTATTTCGGAAAGAATCTACGTATGCCAGGGCCTTGTCCGCGATGTTTGAAATGATCTGCTTGGAATAGCGGGTTCAGTAAATAGATCACGTCTTCTGTATTTAAAGAGAAGTAAAGAATTCTCCCATTCTATCTCTTGGAATATTGAGCGTAATAGGGCCATATTTTGTATCGGATTTTCTTTGATAAGATCCATTTCTGGAATTTGCTTGTCGGTTCTGGCGTATGGTTCATAATCCAAAAAGGCGGTCAGCTGAACGGAACAGTTCGGTAACAGCTTGTTCAAAAGCTGGAAGATTGTTTGTTATTAGAAAATAGGCTTTTCATTAAAGATGTAGTAAAATAGTTCATGGGTATATT
>CAUWDF010000110.1:0-4574 GCA_963557245.1 uncultured Bulleidia sp. | reverse complement strand
GAAATTATAAACTCACATTAGATGTTGCACTTAATTTGACAAATTACTAACAAAAAAAGAAAGACTATGTGCCTTATAGAAGGACATAGTCTCTTTCATAGGATACATTATAACTTTTTAAACTGATCAACATTTAATACAAAGATTGTAGCACCACCAACCTGTACTTCCACAGGGAAGGAAGCGTAACGACCAAGATCATAACTTGCTGTAGAAGGAACGATCTCCGTACGTCTCTTTGCCTCAGATCCAATGACATCAATACATTTTTCCACAAGGTCATCTTCTGTACCAACAATAATTGTTGTATTACCTGCACGTAAGAAACCACCTGTTGTAGAAAGACGCGTCATGTAGAAATTATTCTTTGTAAGTGCAGAAGATACTGCAGACGCATCATCATTAGAAACTATCGCAAGAATAAGTTTCATAATAAACACCTCCGTTTTGTTATGCTAATTTTAGCATATTTTCTACACTTTCAGAAAATAATTATTCGTTTTCATTCAAAATTCATAAATTAGACATTGAAACGGAAGAATACAACATCTCCATCCTGCATGATATATTCTTTTCCTTCCACACGTAACTTACCTGCATCTTTTAAAGCATGTTCGGATCCATACTTCATCAAATCTTCATAACCATATACTTCAGCACGGATAAAGCCCTTTTCAAAGTCCGAATGAATGACACCTGCACACTGTGGTGCTTTCATTCCTTCATGGAATGTCCAAGCTCTACATTCTGGTTCTCCAACCGTAAAGAATGTACGTAGACCTAGTAAATGGTACGCAGCCTGAATGATCTGATCCAAACCAGATTCTTTAATTCCAAGATCATCCATAAATGCTTTCTTATCTTCTTTATCAAGACCAGAAAGTTCTTCTTCCATCTTTGCACATATTGCAATGCATTCACTACCTTCTCCTGCTGCAAACTCTTTTACAGCCTGGTAATAATGATTGCTAGAAGGATCATTGATTTCTTCATCACTCATATTCGCAACATAAATCACTGGTTTTGCGGTAAGAAGTCCATAATTTTTCATAATGGCACGATCTTCATCACTCAGTTCTAACAGGCGGACAGGCTTACCTGTCTCTAACTGTTCCTTGAACTTTGTTAATGTAGCCATTTCTTTGACGGCATCTTTATCTTTTGTCTGCGCTTTCTTAGCAATCTTCGAAATACGGTTCTCTACCGAATCCAAATCCGCAATGGAAAGTTCCAGATTGATTTCTTCGATATCACGAACCGGATCGACCGAACCTTCTACATGTTCGATATTCGCATCATCGAAACAACGTACAACATGAATAATGGCATCTGTTTGACGGATATTACCAAGGAACTGGTTTCCTAAACCTTCTCCCTTAGACGCACCACGTACAAGACCAGCAATATCTGTAAATTCAAATGTTGTATAGATTGTCTTCTTTGGATGGAACATTTCCACAAAATCTTCCATTCTATGATCCGGTACTTCAACAACACCCACATTCGGTGCGATTGTAGCGAACGGATAATTCTCAGCCAAGACCTGGCTGTTTGTAATTGCGTTAAACAATGTAGATTTACCTACGTTTGGTAATCCAACAATACCTGCAGTTAATGACATGCTCTACTCCCCTCTTATTCCTTTCCTTCGGACGAAACAACTTTTTTTATTTTACGCTCAAACTCATGTCTTGGGAACATAACAACCGCTCCACAACCAAGACATTTGATCTTAATATCCGCACCCATACGAATAATCTTCCAATATTTTGACTTCCGACATGGATGTTCTTTTTTCATTTCAACGATATCATTTAATGCATATTCAATCATTTTCTGCTCTCCTATAAGCTTTCAATGTATTCTGTAATAACATTGTAATGGTCATAGGACCAACGCCCTTTGGTACTGGTGTAATTGCGGCACAATGATCCTTCACATCTGCAAAATCAACATCTCCTGTCAATTTTCCATCTTCCATACGATTGACGCCAACATCCACAACATAGGCGCCTTCCTTAATATAAGAAGAATCAAATAAATGTGCTTTTCCAACTGCTGCAATTAAAATATCCGCTTCTTTTGTAAACTTCTTCAAATCGCGTGTATACGAATGACAGATAGTTACTGTCGCATTGGCATCCTGCAATAAACGTGCCACAGGTGTACCTACTAACTTAGAACGACCGACAACGACTGCATGCTTTCCTTCTGGACTACAATCCATTGCCTCTAAGATTGCCATAACACCAGAAGGTGTACATGGCCGGAAACTATCCTCACCTAAGAACATGCGTCCAAAATTAATAGGTGTCAGTCCATCTACATCTTTATCTGGAGAGATACAAGCGATTGCACGATTCTCATCTAATCCTTTTGGTAATGGCAATTGTAATAAGATTCCATCTACCGTTGGATCATTCGAAAGTGCTAAAATTTCCTGTTCTAAGCATTCCTGTGTCACATCATAACGCAATTGACGCATGACACTCTTCATTCCAATGGCTTGACATGCCTTTTCTTTTCCTTTGACATAAGACAAGGACGCAGGATCTTCTCCTGCAATAACTACCGCAAGACATGGGACACGTTTCCCAGCCTCGACGATTTTCGCTATTTCTTGTTTCATTTCTTCACGGAGACGCTGGGCAAGTTCTGTTCCGTAAATTATTTTTGTATTCTCCATTAATGAATATCCCTTTCTGAATCTAACACAATAGTCACTGGACCATCATTTAATAAGGAAACTTTCATATCAGCCCCAAAAATTCCTTCTTCTACTTCCAAACCAAATTTACGACACTCTTCATTAAATAAGAGATACATTTCTTTGGCATGCGCAGGATCTCCTGCATTGACAAAGGAAGGACGATTTCCTTTCCGACAGTCTGCGTATAATGTGAACTGGCTGATGGATAAGATTTTTCCACCAATTTGATGAATATTTAAATTCATCTTCCCGTTCTCATCTTCGAAAATACGCATATTGGAGATTTTCGCTGCCATCTTTGCAACAATGGCAGGCGTATCCTCATTCTGAATGCCAACAAGAATCATATATCCCTGTGCAATGCTACCATGCACATTTCCATCGATTTCTACCGATGCATGTTTTACTCTTTGAATTACTGTTCTCATCTGCACTATTATAACATCCAGGAATCCTGTTAGCGAACGAATTTGTCATCGTTCACAAGGAGTAAGAATATGTGATTCTTTAAGAAAAGATTACCTGTTTTGTGTATAAAATATGAAAACAGCCAAATGTTAGCGCTTACACTATGTTATAAATGTGTGAAATGCCTGTAAGAGTTGACCAATTCTTAAGATTTCTTATAGAATGGAGACATGCAGAAGAAAAATTCAATAGCGAGAAAAGTATTAAGATTGATTCTCCCGGCTTTTGCAGTCGGCGCGTTAATTGCTACAGCAGTTCCTGCCACAAGTGTTTCGGCAGAAGATGCACTAGGAGCTAATGTTCCGGTTTTCGAATTATCTACAAGTGATTCAAACCCTATTACAACATTAAAGAATGCTGTTATTCGCGAAAGAGCATCCGTAGATTCGAATATCAATCTTGAAGAAATTGACTTCGAACGCTCTATGATTGATGTCACAGGTCTTGATTATTCCAAGACTGGAATTCAATCCGTAAAAGTAAAAGTAAATTTAATAAAGAAAGTTGCAGACAATGCAACCGAACAAGCAAGTGTCGGTTACTTCTTCACAGAAGATGCCGCAATCAATGTCAGTGTAGATTCCGCACCAAAGTTAAGTCTTAAGAGCAGTGCAGTCACTGTTAATAACGGAGATACATTCAATCCAGAAAGTTATATCTCTTATATCGCTGATGACTCAGGAAATCTTCCAACCATCAAAATTGATTCCAATGTTGATATGTCTGTTGACGGCGACTACAATGTCACTTATACAGCCGTTGACTTAACTGGTAATTCTACAACAGCAACTCTTAACGTAACTGTTAAGACACATCAGGAAGTACTCGATGCCATCGCAGCTCAGGAGGCAGCAGCTGAGGAAGCGGCTAAGGCAGAAGCCGAAGCAAAAGCAAAAGAAGAAGCTGAAAAGAAGGCAAAAGAGGAAGAAGAAAGAAGATTATTAGGTCTTCCTACAGGTATGCGCATTGCCGGTGACGGAACTGACCCATACCGTGGTGGTGCAGCGAACTGTGTCGATATGGCATGGATTCTCGCTTATAACAATGGACATGTACTCCCTAACTGGGGTAATGCATATAACTGGATTGCAAATGCACACAATACAGGATATGCAACAGGTTATACACCTGCTGTAGGTTCTATCGCTGTATATTCGAACCATGTGGCTTATGTAGCTGCTGTTGAAGGTGACCGTGTCTATATTCAGGAAGGTGGCTTTAACGGTGGATATAATGAGCGTTGGGTCAGCTCTACAGGAACTGGCACACAGTCCTTACAGGGTTATATCTATTTAGGTTAATATTTATAAGATCATATCTTATTGGGTATGATCTTTTTTCTTACAGATGAATTATCATTTTAAGTGCAACACTTATAAAAAATAAAAGTCCATGA
>CAUWDF010000109.1:0-4798 GCA_963557245.1 uncultured Bulleidia sp. | reverse complement strand
TCATGGACTTTTATTTTTTATAAGTGTTGCACTTAAAATGATAATTCATCTATAATAATAGTGATGATTTCTATATTAAAAAAAGATATTAATAAGTTCATTGTTTGTATATTGATACTTACGTTATGTGGATGTACTAGAATGAAAGGAAATGAAGTCATTATTGAGCAAAAATATGGAATCCCAGTTAAAGCAGAAAAAGGGTATGAGATTACGGGGGATATTCTATATCAAGGAAATTATATTTATACAGAACCATCTACTGCTGCTGTATATGTGATAAAAATAAGTGCAGAACGTGAAAAGAAAGAACCGATTTCAATCAAAAATGCAATTTTTACTGATAAGGAACATTCGAACTTCGAAGTATTGAAAGATGTTCATACCGAAAAGCAGAACAGTATATTTTCGGAACAAAAAATGAGTTCAATCACTGGATACATATTTTTCCAAGTTATCCCAGGAGAAAAAAATAGGATATACTCAGGAACTTTAGATGTATATTTTGAGGGTTTAGAGAGTCCAATTTCTCTAGACATTACGTTATAAGGAGAAGAATATGAAAAAATTAATGAAATGTATGATTGCATTCTTAATGACATTAACAATCTTACCTGTAATGACAGGAGGGGAATGGAGAGTCTCTGCAGAAGAGAATCAATACCCTATGGCATGTAATGCATATGAAGTAGCCCTTGTTAATGGAGAAGGCGGATTTGATAAGCAGAATTGCTATAATTCATTTGAAGATGCAAAGAATGCTATGGCGGGTTTAGGGAAAGATGCGGTTGTAAGACATGGTTCTTCCTTATCTCCTTCCAAGATTATTGCAATGAATGAAGGTATCGCATATTCTTATCCATTACGCGATGCATCTCCAACACTGTCTTTAAATCAGCATGGTGGCACAAAAACATCTTATATGTATAAATATCGTGAAATTCATTATATTTCAACAGATAAATATAATGGTAATGGAACTGGAACCATTCATGGAAACGTAACTGGTTTTGATGCCGATATTGAATTGAAAAATGTTGATTTAATTCCTTCACGTTATGTGAAAGAAAATCTTTCCATTTATCTAGGTGGTAATGATGCTTCTTCTGAACATGAAGCACCATATCTGACGAAAGTACGTCAGTCCTATTACACAGTAGAACAGAATGGAAATTATAAAGAGCTTGTATTTCATGCATTTAGTGGATGGGCATTAAATGGAGCTGTACCAAAGTCTGTATTTAATGCTGCGGTAGGTCCAGCTGCGGATTGGATGAAAGCAGGACAGACTTTATATTCTTATAATGATTATGATTTCTACTATGATAGTGCATATACACAATATGCGGGAACTTACTACAATTATTATCAGTTTGCTCCTCTTCGTACAAAGTCAACGATTCCAGCCGATGCTTATAACAAGTTCTTATCCTCTAAAGGATATGGAGAAAATTCTGTATTATGGAATCAGGGACAGACTTTTATTAATGCGCAGAACCAGTATGGAATGAATGCATTAATGATTTTTGCACAGGCTGTGGTAGAATCTGGATATGGTACATCTGATTATGCAGTACATCGTAATAACTTATTTGGATGGAATGCAGTTGACTCGGATCCTGATAGAGCTTCCTATTTCGATTCGGTAGAAGATTGTGTTGAACAACAGATGGCCTTAAATTTAAGAGGATATGCTTATACAGATGATTATCGTTTCTTTGGAAGCCATTTCGGCAATAAAGGATCTGGTATTACTGTTAAATATGCTTCTTCTTCCTATTATGGTTTGACATTGTCGTCCATTGTATATGAAATGGACAAATGCTATAACAACGCAGATGGTAATTTAACCGAATATAATGGCAAACAGATTGGTGTTGTCAATAAGTATGCGGCTCCTATTTGTATAACACCAAATGGTTCTGTTCTATATACAACAGAATACGGTGCAACATATCAGATGAACCATACTGTTACTATCCTTGATGAATCCGATGGTTGGTATAAAATTCAGTCTACAAACTATATTGAGAATGGACAATCTGTTAATCTGAATACAAATAAAGGTATTCGTGATTATAATTGGGATACCAATGTAGGATGGATTGCTAAATCTAATGTAGATATTATTGGTGGATATGCTTCTTCTGAAGAACCAGAGGAAAATAATTTAAGTGTAATTGGTACAGCAACTGTAAATGTTAGTCAGTTAAGAATTCGCAAAGGTCCAGGCACATTCTATTCAGCAAATGGTTTTGTAGAAGATGGCAAGACATATAATGTATATGAAAAGACAACTGGAGAGGGCTATACATGGTATCGTATTGGTGAAGAACAGTGGGTTGCTGGTAAGGGTAATTGGATTACATTTACTCCAGCTGGTAACAAACCAGCCCCACAGCCAGAACCTGAACCGCAGCCAGAACCAGCTCCACAGCCAGAAAAACCAAATCCTGAACCTTCTCCTGAAGAAAAGCCAGAAGAAAGTAGACCTGAAACACCAGGTGCTGTTGTAGATTCATTTGTAAATGATTTGAAGTTTGATGACAATACTCATGAGTTGCATATCAAAGGAACAGCATTTATTGAAGGAATAGATGCACCAAAGAATTCTGATACTATTAAACATCAAATTGTTATTACAGATATGAATTCTGGAAAAGAAAAAGTTGTAGAAGCAAATACAAGTAATGCGGATACTCCAGTTGATATTTTTGACGGTCATGATTATACTGCAGTAGATTATAGTTCTGATTTTGATGTAGATGAACTTCCTTATGGATCTCATTATGTTATTTCTGTTCGTGTAACAAATGGAGGAAAAACAGCATCCAGAAATTTATATTTAAATTATTTCTTAAATAAGACCTATATGGATACAGATGCAGACGGTCTTGTTAGAGCTTATTCTGATTCATTCTTCTCAAATCGGGTAGAGATTGCGAAAGAAAAGGAAGATTTTGATCGTACAACGATTCATAAGCCTACAGGAAGATATTCTTCACGTAGTGTTAATTCTCTTCAATTTGAAAATGATAAGTTAGTTTTAGATGGCTTTGCGTATATTAATGGAACTTCTATGACAAAGAATGACAAACCTTCATATTCGATTATGCTTACAAATGAGGATGGTAAATCTTATACAACTAAAGCAACTAATTCGAAGAGTGAATCAGATTATAGTTTTATCTTAGGACTTGATTATGCCTTAGATTATGCAGATTATCGCGCTGAGATTAACCTTGCAGATTTACCTGAAGGCCAGTACCGTATGTATATTGATATTAAGAATAAAGATTACGAAGATATTGAAGAACTTTATTCAGTCGATACAAAAGTTGCTCCAGTTACAATTCATAATAAGAGATATAGTGTTTCTGTGAGCCCGGTTCATAATCGTCTTGAACTTACTGTTACAAATAAATAAAAGTGAGGAAGATATGAAAAAATTAAAACCTAAAACAAAAATTACACTTGCAATTGCTGGAGTTATCGCACTTGCAGGAATTGTTACAGGAAGTCTTTTAGTCATCAATGGAGATAAGGGTGTTAAAGTGGATGACTTTGTAGGTAAAGAAAAAAAAGTTGTAGAAACTTGGCGTAAGGAAAATGATATTGAGAAAGATCATATCAAATATACTTATACTTATGACGAAAAATTAGATGAAGATTTCGTTATCAAGCAAAGCATTAAAGGTGGAGAGACCATGAAACCGGAAGATACTTTAGTTATTCAAGTTTCCGATGGAGCGGATCCAACAAAGAAGTTTGCACTTCCAGATTTTACAGGAAAACAGGAAGATGAAATTCAGGATTGGTTTAAAGAACATAAGTTTTCTAATGTTGTTTATACATATGAAGTAAGTGACGAAGTTGAATCGGGTGGTTTTATTTCTATGGATCCAGAAGCTGGAACGGAAGTAATGCGTGGTGATACAGTTAATGTCATAATTGCTAAAGATGCTTCCGATGTAAAAGAAATTAAAGTTCCTGACTTTACTTCTATGTCTCGCTCGGAAATTCAGAAGTGGGCAACCGATAATAAAGTAACTGTAACATTCACAGAAAAGGCAAGTGATTCAGTATCTAAAAATTGTGTAATTGAAGCTTCAGTTCAAAAGAATAGTATCATCAAAGAAGGAGATAAAATTGAAATTGTTATTTCCTCTGGAAAAGCAAATGAGAAGACATCTAATGAATCTCCAATTAAGAGTCCGGAGGACAATGCTTCTCATGCCTCTCAGAATACTCAAAATTCTTCTGTAGCTAGTAAACCAAGTGGTGGCGGTAGCTCATCCAACGGACAAGTAACTGGTCCACAGAACAGTTCTCCAGCTCCACAACCTCAACCAGCTCCTCAGCCAGAACCAACTCCACAACCACAACCTCAGCCAGCTCCTCAACCTCAGCCAGAGGCTCCAACTTATACAGTTCCAAATATTCAAATTCGTTTATTTGATGGTATGTCTTCATCTGAAATTCGATCTAAGATTGATTCCTTAATCTCTAGAAGTGGTATTCCAGGCCAAGTTACTTATCGTGAACAGATTGGAGATATTCCAGGAGTTGCATCCATTTCACCAGTTTTGGGTACAACAATTCATAACGCATCTGAGATTGTTGTCGTTATTAATGTTATGAAAGGATAATTTATTTCTAAATGCCATAAAGACTATTATTACTTTTCGCTAAGTGATAATAGTTTTTGTTTTAGAGTGACGAAATGAAATTAGTTCTTTTTTTCTATTAGTAATTTGTCAAATTAAGTGCAACATCTAATGTGAGTTTATAATTTCGT
>CAUWDF010000108.1:0-4910 GCA_963557245.1 uncultured Bulleidia sp. | reverse complement strand
ACGAAATTATAAACTCACATTAGATGTTGCACTTAATTTGACAAATTACTCATACAATAAACATCTATAAATCAAAAACCAAATAGTAATTCCAAATTTTGATCATATGTTTTTAAAACGGGGACTCTTAACCATTTTCTATAATAATTTAGTGCGTTAATTGCTGCTATATGTGAAATACAAAATCTATCTTCAATATCTTCCACAGTTGACAGCTTATATCGATGAATGAGAACAGGTAGTGCAATAGCAAATTTAGCAAAAAAATCTGCTTCGCTTTCTGCTAATTCACAATGCTCTGTATGTCCCAAAACAAGATGACCGATTTCATGAAGAAATGTCCAATTCAGTCTTTCATAGGATTTTTTATCATTATAATAAATATAGAGAATATCATCTTTTTCAAGACATATTGCATCCTCATATCTTAAAGTTAACTCTTCACAATATTTAGTTGCTGAATAGGGTATTACAATGATTCCAAGTTTTTTTGCTATTTCAAATCCACTAATTGGTGTACATGAAATATCAAGTTTTTCAAACATTTTGACCACTATTTCTTTTATTTCTTCATATCGTTCATCTTGTAATCTCATTTAATCATCTCCAAACAACATTTTTACTAATTCTGTTTTTTCTTCATCTGTCATTGAACTTTTATTTCTAGCTAAAATTCTTTTAACCCCGTAAAAATCCAAAATATCATCTTTACCCATTAAATAATTAGCAGTTGTGTTCAAAGCACATGCAATATTCGC
Source organism: uncultured Bulleidia sp. (assembly GCA_963557245.1). GTDB lineage: Bacteria > Bacillota_I > Bacilli_A > Erysipelotrichales > Erysipelotrichaceae > Bulleidia. The sequence goes on along the minus strand of CAUWDF010000108.1, from coordinate 4,152 downwards.
CAAAGTTTCACCAGAGGGAGTGCGATCTCCTTTAATGTAATGAGATAGTGCACTTTCTGTAATATTAACTCTTTTCGCTAATTCTTTTTGAGTCATTTGTTTTTCTTTCAATAATTCATTAATCCTTTCTCCTGCTGGCATGTCAAATATCCTCCTAATATCTTACGACAATTACATTTTACACAGAAATTATCATATTGTCAAGTTTGTACGTTGAACATAAACTAATACCGACATCAAAATTATCATATTGTCATTTTTCTATCACCAGGTTTTGGTGTATTTAAATCATATAGTAGTCCTTTTGGCATTTTATTTACAAATGGAACAATTGAACCACCATACTTGATTAATCCACATCCGGTTGGTGCATTGGTAATGTAACTCATTTGTTCATCTGAAATATTTAATAACTTTGCCAGATCTTCTCTATCATTGGCCGATTGATTCAACATGACAATAAATTCGGAATTAGAAAGCATGCTTGTACCTTGTTGAGATGATAATAGATATTTCACGTTTTGGGTAATACCTGTTGGATAGGCATCTCTTTTACGGAATTGTCTCCAGGCTGAGGCAAAGAAAGTAGCACTTTCTTCATTTTCAAAAATAACGTGAATCTCATCAATAAAGACATGTGTTCTTTTCCCTTTTCTCCAGTTTTCATTTACACGGTTGATAATCGCATCGGTAATTACAAGCAAGCCCATGGTTTTAAGCTGTTTGTCTAAATTGAAAATATTAAAAGACAGAATTCTAGATTTGATATCCACATTGGTTTCATGGGCGAAGATGTTTAAAGATCCATTGGTAAATAATTCAAGTTTAATGGCTAGTGATTTGGCTTCTGGTTCTGTTTGTTCTAATAGCTTTTTGTAGAGATGCTTTAAAGTTGGAACAAGAGTCTCTTGATATACGAGGGCAACACAACGATCAATGATGGAGCGATCTATTGGCGATATACCACCATGATTGGAATCCAATTGTTCAAATAAAGACATAATGAATTGAGATTTATCCGCAATGGCATTTCCACTATCTCCATAGCCTTCTGACATATCCATGGCATTAATATAATCTTTACTGTTTGTACCAATACGAATGATTTGTCCGCCTAGTGCTTTAATGATTGGATCGTATTCTCCTTCAGGATCAGCAATGATAATGTCATCATTGGTTGATAAAATTAAAAATTCAAGTTCTTCTTTTGTAAGGAAGGATTTACCAGCGCCAGGAATACCTAATACAAAGGAATTTGGATTTTGTAGTAAAGCTTTATTACAAAGAATTGGATTATTGGTAATGGCATTCTGTCCATACCAAATACCGCCTTTTTGCATGATTTCATGTGCTCTAAACGGAATAAAAACAGTAGCACTTTCTGTAAGAAGGGTACGTGTAATGTTTAGCTTATTAACACCTATAGGAAGAACAGTTTGTAAACCGTCCAATTGTCTTTTAGAAAAATATAATGTTTCTAGTTCACAAACATATTTACGAGCTACTGCTTTTAATGTTTCTGTATCTTTATCCAGTTCTTCTAATGAATCTGCAAGATGAACAATGGTTATGTTACAAAGCATCATTCTTTGATCACGAACAATTAAATCATCCAGGAATTCTTTACATTCTTTTCGTTGGAGTTCCATACCATAGGGAATAATGGCAGAGAAGTTATTGTTACGGTTTTGTTTCATTTGCCAATCTGTAATATTCTTTTCTACACCTAAGAATTTGTTTTCTACTTCTCTTACAGCTTCATCTGTAGGAATCGTAATAATGTCCATGGAATACATTAAGTTTCGGTTTAGATCACAAAGTTCTGAAACAAATTCATCTTTTAGAAAACCTGGATAATTGTTGAGATATAACACTCTTCCATATTTACCATCAAATTCAAAATATTTGTTGTGGTATTTACACATTCTAGGCGTAATCAAATCTTTGAAGGAATGTCCTTTTTTAGCTAAGTCATTGATGTTTAAATTGAATTCTTCGGTTTCATTGCGATAAAAGTCATGTAAGATCTTTAATCGTTCTTCTGCGCTGAGTTCAATACATGAACTTCCTAGTCTTGCAAATAAAGTGGAGAATTCTGTAGTGATACGTGAGAAAGTAAATCTAGCTTCATCAATGGAATTCTTGAATACAGTAATGGTAATGTACTTTTCTTGGATAATATCATCGCTTTCCGATAACTTATCCAAAAGCATATTGTTGTATTCTTCTCGATATGGATCTAGTCCATCCTGTTTTAAAGGAATGAGGATATTTTTTTTGAATTTACGAATATCTACCTTGCGATTATTGATGGTAATCTTAGTCATCACAGAAGAATCAAAAGAATTTAATAGATCACTGTAACTTAGAAATAAATTGTTTTTATCTTCACCAGAAGCAATTTTATAGTTGATGTCTAAGAATCTGTAACTCTTTGTATATTTATTTCCACAACGAAAAATACCATCCTTGTAGATGGTATCTACAGGAATGGTATCTTGAACATACTTAGAAATTTTTATTTTTTCTTTGTTTAGCTTTTTCGATCTTTCGTAACTTTTTATCATGAACAATTGACTCCTTTCGAGATTGATTAATGATTGAATTGAATATTTCTTCATACAAATTAAATGGTTTATCGATTAGGTTTGTAGAAGATAAAAGAAATGAATATAGTGCAGTTTTCACAATGTCTTCGGTATACATTCTTTGAAATCGAATGAAACCAAGTGCAGCAAATGGTGCAGCACCTAACATACATAGCCAGCTTGTCATTTCTGTACCTAGTTTATCATTGAACAGAAAATAGATACCTGTAGCTATGATACAAGCAATAATAGAAAATATGCTTTGTCTTAAAGATAATCCAAAAAAGATACTTTCTGTATAATCCCGTATTTCCTTGTTGATCTTGATCTCAAAATTAGATTTCATCAATCAGTTTCTCATGCGTAATCGTTAATGGACTCGATGTTGCGAATAGGATATTTTCAACAGGAATAATGGTCTTTGTTCCTTTGTAGTTGATGATTATTTTATCTTCTGCATTTTCAATCTGATACATTAATTTTTGGTTTAATGGTAATGAAGCAGGTTCTACGATTTCAACCTGATCTCCATTTTTTAAGATAATTGTATTTGTGATATAGTCTTTCATTTTGTCTTCCTTTCTTGCCTAACAGGCATAAAAAAACAGAAGATGTAATATCTCTTCTGTTTTAACAATTTTCTCTAAACTTTTGTAATAAATAATTAAGCTTCAAAAAATCTTCCCATTCTTCTTTATAATAATCCATTACTAAATTTTCTATTTGTGGTATATGAGGTAACATTTCTTCTTTTGCTTCGTATTTAGTATTAAACCAGTTTTGTTCCGCATAACATTTAAAATCTTTATGTTCAATTTCATTTTCGAAAATTAAAATAGATGAAATGAAAGCTTGATATGCCCATTAATCATTATACGGATAGCGATAGTAAAAATAATGAATGGAATATTCTAATGAAGTTTTGACCAAATAGCTATAATGTATGCTATTACCTGAATGTACATGATTTTTCATATCGAGAAATCCAATATTGGGTACAGCAGTCATATACCGAAATCCATCTAGTCCAATACCATTAGTTTCAAATAAAGATGTATTCATATATTTCAATCGTATTTTTCCCCAATGAGGTCTACTATCTGTTTGTGCAAAAAAATAATATTCATATCCATCTCTATTATCTTCTTCAAATTCTATTAAATATTCAGGATGAAGTTTATAGTACATATGATTTTCATCACTACTTTGTTCCCAATTATCTTTATCCTGCAAGTAAAATCCAAATTTTTCAATAGGGGTATTAATCATGTGAAAACGTTTTTTTCATAAATATTCAATATTATTAATATCTGCACTCCTGTCTTTAGGAGTATTTGTATCTTGTATTCGGGTATAAATATGATTGGCACGTAATTGTTGAAATTTTTCTGTCAAATAAAATGGTGTTTTATCAGAGTTTTCTATTACAATTACATCGATTACATTATTATTGAACTCTATATTTTCAATATGAACAGATAGTCTAATTCCACCAGCAAACTTTTTATCTTTTAGTAATTTGTCAAATTAAGTGCAACATCTAATGTGAGTTTATAATTTCGTT
>CAUWDF010000107.1:0-4934 GCA_963557245.1 uncultured Bulleidia sp. | reverse complement strand
ATCTGAATAAGATGCAGTAATAATGTTAAATATCAACGATACAGCACACTAGTTTGACGTTTGGCCTTTTCTGTATAGTTAAAATAGCGGAGATTATTGGACACAGTCTAAATTGAAGTGCTACAGTAAGCATTATCAAGAGGGGCATAGGTCCTTAGGAGGTCTTTATGGCAGTTTTAGAAAATGCAAAACATGCAGCTGAGCGTGCGGCTGTAGGGGCAGTTGCAGATCAGTTATTAAAGAAGTTAAATAAAGCACACGATTATAATGAGCGTACTGCAATTTATCTACAGATTGTAGATTGGGCAGAAAAATTCTATACAGAAGCTTCTCCAGAAACATTTGAAGGGGTTAGAAAATATGTTTCTGATCCAAATCATAGATGGATGCGTTTAATTAATCATGTTATTGACGATGCGGATCCACATTATGCAAAGACAATGCTTCTGAACTTAGGTTATGAGTCTTTCTTCCGTGGAACAAAGACAATCCGTGAGAACAGGAAGAAGTATAATTGTAACATTCCATGGCTTATCTTATTCGATCCAACAATGGCATGTAATATGCATTGTGTAGGCTGTTGGTCTGGTACATATGGACGTAAGTCTTCTTTAACATTTGAAGAAATGGATAAGATTGTTACAGAAGGTAAGGAACTTGGGGTACATCTTTATATGTTGACAGGTGGTGAACCACTTTGCCGTAAGCAGGATGTATTAAAACTTTGTGAGAAACATTATGATTGCTTCTTTGTAGCATATTCCAATTCAACATTGATTGATGATGAGCTCTGTAAGCAGATTGTTAAGTTAGGTAACTTATCCTTCATGTTATCAATTGAAGGAACACCAGATACAAATGATGCAAGGCGTGGTACAGGTCATTATTCTGCTGTTATGAATGCAATGGATCTGTTAAAGAAGTATGGTATTGTCTTCGGTACATCGATTTGCTATACAAAGCAGAACGTAGAAGCTGTAACATCCGATGATTTCTTCAATCTGTTATCGGAAAAGGGTGCGCATTATGGATTCTATTTTCACTTCATGCCAGTTGGAAACAATGCGGTTCCAGAACTGATGCCAACACCAGAACAAAGAGAATATATGATTAAGCGTATTCGTTCTATCCGTACAGAAGAAAGTAATATTGAATTCTTCCCAATGGACTTCCAAAACGATGGAGAATATGTAGGTGGTTGTATTGCGGGTGGTAGAAACTACTTCCACATCAATTCCAATGGTGATGCAGAACCATGTGTATTTATTCACTTTTCTAACTGCAACATCCGTAATTCTTCCATTTTGGAAATGTTACAGAGTCCACTGTTCATGGCTTATCATGAAGGTCAGCCATTTAACAGAAATCATCTTAGACCATGTCCAATGCTTGAAAACCCTGATTTACTGGTTGAGATGGTTCATAAGACAGGTGCTTATCAGACAAATGAAGAGTCTCCAGAAGAAGTTGAACATCTTTGTGCGAAAGCAAAAGATTACGCAGCTAACTGGGCTCCAGTTGCAGATCGTATCTGGGCAGAAGAAGAACATAAGCGTCCAGTATATGAGAACTATACAAAGGAAAAGCGTGAACATCCAGAACTTGCAGCCTTTGAACATGCAGATGGAACAAACCATATCGATACGGATATCAACGCTCCGGAACAGTCTAACAAATAGTCAAAAGGATAGATTTTTTAGGAAATCTATCTTTTTTTAATTTTTAAGAAAAATGGAAATGGTTGTGTATATGTTCTTTACAAGGTAAGACCTTAGGAGGATATATATGGAAGATAAAAATGAAATCATGATTATTGGTACGGTGTTTCGTGAACCGAAATGTGGCAGGACTAAGAATGGAAATGCGATGGCGCAGTTTACGGTAGCGGTTAAACGTCCAGATCCAAGTTCCGCACAAGATCTATTGAGCGTTGTGGCTTGGAATGAGCAGGCAGAAAAGTTTGCAAAGAATTTTGGCGAAGGAAGTCGTATAAAAATAGAAGGCCATTTGACTCATTCGTCCTATGTTGGGCAAGATGGTGTTCGTCGTTCTTCAACAAAGATCACAGCTCTTTCTATTGAAGAAGATAAAGTATTGTTCGAGGAAGAAGATAGGGTGTATGTAGGTACTGCCGCATGAAGTTCCTTTTTATAAGTGTATTCCTCTGGTTACAGACATTGTTTTTGCCATTAAAAGCAGAAGAGCGCAAAGATATTCGCTGGCGTTTAGAGAGACCGATTGCGGGAATGCAATATCGTGTTTATCAGGATGAACAATGTCACGAACCGTATCAAAATGAAAATGGTGAAGATATCGTTTTAAAGACAGATGAGAAAGGATTTTTACAAGGAATTGACAAACTTCCTTCTATTTATTGGCTCCAACAGATTTATGCTGCGAAAGGGTATTTTTTAGACGCAAATATCTATTCTTCAAAGAATCCTGGTGTTTTGAGTGTGGATCGAATTATCCCGGATTTCTCTTTGCAAAAAGTGGAAAATGGCCACTTATTTCTTTATGAGGATGGAAATGAAGAAGCAATCGCAGACTGGTATGAAAAAGAGGGAAACTCTCCACGTAAAGATGGAAAAGAAGTATTGTTGGAAGTTGGACATTCCTATGTTTTAAAAGCAGAAACCAAAGAAGAATATGAAAGGATACCGGAAATTCATTTTGAGATTCCAAAGTACCGTTCAGTTTTACGAAAGGTATTGAAAAAGACAATATGTGGAAAAGTGGCAGTACGCTCACTTGAAACGAATACAGGATTTCCAGTTGAGAACACACGTTTTGTTTTTTATAAAGATATAGATTGTAAAGAACCACTGTTAGGATATGATGGGCAAGAAGTTGTTCTCACGACAGGAGAGGATGGGAAGGCAATCGTCGCACTTCCAAAAGGAAAATATTATTGTCGGAATGAGATTACGAAGAAGCAGTATTATGCAGATTCTAAAACGTATTGTATAGAAGTTGCGAATCGCGAAACTACATTACTTAGCGTGGAAGCTGTTCCTGTGACGCGTATCTTTCGGTTACAAGAAAATGGCTCTGGAAAAGAGATAAAAGGTGACTTATGGCTGGAAAGCAAAGAAGGAAAGAAGAAAATTCAGGCTGGTCAAGAAGTGTCTCTTCTCCGTCAAGAACAGTACCGTATTTCTTGTGTTGAATCACATGCAGGCTATTATGATCCCGAAGAAGTACACATGCAGATCTCGGATGAGATGCCATCTTCAAAAGAAGTGATATTGTCCTATATGCCATTTTCAATCCAATTCCTTTTAAAAGAAAAAGGAACTGGGAAATCATTGGAGAATTGTATGTATGCAATGGTCGATGAGAATGGGAATGTAATTGGAAACTTTGTGACCGAAAAAGAACCAGTAACATTACCTCCTTGTTTACCTGCACATACATATCAATTAAGACCTATTTCCGTTCCGGAAACGTATCATACACCGCAAGAAGTCACATGTTCTATTCCGGCGTTAGGAGAGGCATTGATTCATCTAGAAGATCAAGTAGAGACGCATGTTAATGTGTTATTTCAGGTTCAGGATACAAAGACGCAAGAACAAGTTCCTTCTTCCTTGACTATTTATCAAGATGAGGAAGGAACGAAAGTGGCGGAAGATATTTATGGGAATCGTTTAGAAAATCTTTCTTTGGAACATGAGCATATATCGTTACCAAATGGAAAATGGTATTTTCAAATTCATATTGAATCTTCTGCGTATTATCAAAACGATCGTATGTACTCGTTTACGACCAATTATTCCCAAAAGACTAAAATCAAGCTTACAGTCGCCATGGAACGTGCAGAGGCGGAGATTGGTGTCTATGATAATGAAGGAAATGATATTCCTCATGTGACGATGCTGATACAGAATAAAGAAAGTGGAGAAAAGAAAAAAGTAATCTATGAGAAAAAGACAACACTTTCAAAACTTGGGATTCCTATCGAAACGGGAACGACATATATGATTTCCTTGTTAGATATGGAAGGACAGTACCGTTTTACGGATCGTCCATATTCTTTGACGATTCCTACGACTGCTCCAGCAGAACCGTTACAGACAAAAATAGAAGTTCATCCATATACTGTTCTTTCCTTGATTGAAAAAGAACCACAAAAGAGTGTATATGCTTTATTTAAAGATCCACAATGTACCAAAAAAGCGAAAGATGTGGATAGCCATCCAACGGAACAAGAATCTGGAAAGCAGGGCAAGGTCATATGGCATTTAAAAGATGGAAAATATTGGCTGAAACAGATTCGTACTTCTCCACAATTTTATGTGGATTCTAAAGTGACAGAGTTTGTTGTCAATCATCATAAGAAAAATAAGATGGAATACATACAGGAAGTTTATCCAGTTTCTTTATGGATTGAACCGAAGGATCGATGGGGTAGAGCGTTAGAAGATGGTGAATATGTCATTGAAGATTCCGAAGGAAATGTATTACAGTTGTTGCAAGGAAAGAAGAAATATCATTTAGAACAGGAATCTTGGTTACAGTGTGGAAAAGAATTACATATTAAAGAGACAAGAGCTCCGAAAGGATATCATTCTATACCTGATCTAATTTTTACGGTTGCCAAGACTCGTCCTTCTTCGGAACCGGTCATAACTTTGAAATATACTTCTCGGAATTATCCAAATCGCACAGAAGGTTCGTCGGATAAACGACAAGATTTGATGCAATATCCATTTGCAGTTCCTTTAGGTATTTTAGTAGGAGTATTAGGGATTGGTATCGGTATTTGGATTTTTCAGAAGAAAAAATTGAAAAAGATAAATTGATTTCGAACCTTTCATATATCAATTTCGATATTTTGAAAGGTTTTTATTGTGGATAATTTACACGTTGAATTGTTATATAATCCTAACTTTAGGAGTTTAAGAAAATAAAAATAGCTTTAGAAGGCATAA
>CAUWDF010000106.1:0-4964 GCA_963557245.1 uncultured Bulleidia sp. | reverse complement strand
CCGTGACGGGACTTTCACCCGTAAGACTTGTGCCAGGCATGGCACACATTGAAAATGGACAAAAGATGTATCTTTAAAGATTATATACAAAATAAAAACAGATAAAATACTACATTTTATCTGTTTTACATTATAGTATTTAACTACACTCTAATCCCCTTAATAGAGAAGCAATTAAATATTTGCGTCCATATAACGCTTAATAATGACACGGATTATATCCGCAGCAAGTTTTGGATCATCGTTACATACGACATACTTATAGTTACCAATCATTTCCATTTCACGAGAAGCCTTTGCCAGACGTTCCTGAATAACTTCTTCTGGTTCTGTTGCTCTTCCGCGAATTCTCTTCTCAAGTTCTTCCATGCTTGGTGGGACGATAAAAATCGTTAAAGCATCTTTCACCTTTTCACGAACTTGTGTACATCCTTGAACTTCAATTTCAAGAATGACATTTTTACCTTCATTACGGAGCTTTTCAACTTCCGCAAGTGGTGTTCCGTAATAATTTCCTACAAATTCAGCAGATTCTAATAACTCTCCGTTATCTCTTGCTCTTTCGAATTCAGCACGACTTACGAAATAGTAATTAACTCCATCTACTTCCCCCGGACGCTTCTTTCGCGTTGTCATAGAAACAGAGTATGCTAACTTTAAATCTTTATCATGAACAAACTCTTTTAAAATTGTTCCTTTACCAACACCAGAAGGACCACTCAATACAATTAGTAAACCTTTTTTCGTCATGGTATTACCTCCATAGATAAAAGATTACTCTTTAATAAGTCTCACGTCAATCGTGCTACAATACTTATTGAATATATATTTTTAAAGAGGTTAACACAATGGCATTAGATGGAATTTTACTACATAAGATTGTCCCTTTGATTCAGAAGGAACTACCGCTCCGTATACAGAAAATATGGCAGATCTCATCCACAGAGATTTTATTTCAAGTGCATGGGAACAACGGCAAAAATCAACTGTTAGTATCCTGTCATAGTGTATACAATCGTTTATTATTTACGAAAAGAAACTACCCAACTCCAAATGAGCCTGGCAATTTTGTTATGGTCTTACGTAAATATTTGGAAGGTAGCATCGTTGAAACATTAGAACAAGCAGGACTTGATCGTTGGTGCGTATTAAATATACGTCGTCATAATGATATTGGTGATCTTGAACACTTAAAACTCTATATCGAATTAATGGGAAAATATGCTAACGTCATTTTAGTCAACGAGCAGAATAAAATTATTGATGCTTTAAAACGTATACCCCCATTCGAAAATTCTCGTAGAACAATTTTATCTGGTGCTGAATTTACAATGACTCCACCACAAGATAAAAAAGATCCTTTTACTGATTTTCATTTTAACCCTGCTATTTCGCTTATGAAGCAGTTTGCAGGCTTTTCGCCTTTTCTTTCTAAAGAGATTGAATTCCGTATGTCAAATGGGCAATCTTTTCGCTCAATTATGGAGGAAATTCAGAATTCTGACAAATTATATATTGCTGAAGAAGACGATTCCTTATTCCATTGCATCCCATTAACATCCGTTGGTAAATGTAAAGAATATCCAATATTTGAAGGATTTGACATTCTCTATTATCACAAAGAAGAAAAAGAACGTATTAAACAAATCAGCGGTGATATATACCATTTTGTAAAAAGAGAATTAAAACATCAGTCGCAAAAACTTCCTCGCTTATTAAAAGAATTTGATGATGCAAAGGATTGTGATAAGTGGCGAAACTATGGTGATCTCTTATATACATACGGTGTTCAAAATACTAAGGGAGAGAATAAAATTACTTTACGTTCTTATGAAGATGATGCAGAAGTGACAATTCCCTTAGACCCAAAGTTAGATGGGCCTTCAAATGCCCGTAAATGTTATCAAAAGTACAATAAATTAAAGAAAGGACAAATATACCTTCAAGAACAAATTTCTATCTGTGAACGTGAAATATCGTATTTTGAGGGGCTTTTAGAACAATTGGATCAAGCAGACTTTGACACAGCCAGCGAAATTCGTGAAGAATTGATTCATCAAGGTTATATTCGTGATATTCACAAGAAAAATGTAAAAAAAGCGAAAAAAGCCAAGAAAAAACCTCTTCATGTAACAACAATCCAACTTTCATCTGGTATTTCTATTTCTTATGGTCGCAATAATTTGCAAAATGAGGAGTTGACATGGCATATTGCTCGAAAGACTGAAATATGGCTCCACGCAAAAGATTACCATGGAGCACATGTTGTCATTCATACTGCAGAACCAGATGAAGAAACCTTACGTATTGCTGCAATGATTGCTGCTTATTTTTCAAAAGGAAGACAATCTTCTTCTGTTCCAGTAAACTGGTGTCCTGCAAAAAATTTAAAAAAGATTCCAGGCGCAAAACCAGGTATGGTACAGTTGGGCTCTTATCGTACAATTTATATTGATCCAGACGAGGAATTCCTACATCAAAATGGGATTGAAACAAACTAATCTACAAAAAAGCTCTAGATTCATTATGTGAAATCTAGAGCTTTTTATATCATTAGTTTATTTTTCCGTATGAGATGCAATACGTTCCAATTTTTTCACTTCAAAAGAACGTAAACGTCTATACTGACCTTGTCTTAAATTACCAAGATCCAGGAATTCATATGCGATACGATTTAATCTTGTAACCTCACAATGAAAGTATTCCATCATCCTTCTTACTTGACGATTTCTTCCTTCCTGAATAGTAATTTGTAGAACAGTCTTATTCTTTTTTTCACTACGAGAAAGTAAAAGTACTTCGGACGGTAATGTTCGGCCATCTTCCAAATTGACACCATTCTCTAAAATACGACACATATCGTCGGTGAGAACACCATTTACTGCGACCTCATATGTCTTATGAATATGAGAACGTGGATGCATCATCCGATTTGCAAACTCCCCATCATTCGTCATTAGCAAAAGACCTGTCGTTTCATAATCTAATCTACCAACTGGAAATATTCTTTCTTTTACACCAGGGAAATAATCCAAAACTGTTTCACGGTCTTTATCATCTTTGACAGCACAGATACATCTTTTAGGCTTATTAAAAAGAAAATAGACTTTCTCTTCTTTACCTATTTCAGCACCATCTACAGTAATGATATCTTTTCCAGAAACCTGAACACCCATTTCTGTCACTTTTTTGCCATTTACTTTAACTCTACCCGCGCGAATCATCTCTTCCGCTTTTCTTCTTGAGGCAACTCCTGCCTGCGCAATAACTTTTTGTAATCTTTCCATAATTTTTATCAATGTAAGTTCTGTGTATTGCCCCAATATGCACTTCCTGCTTTTGAATAATCATTCAGAATCATAATTGGGATGCGACGAAATCTACTGTCTTTTTCACTTAAAATACGACAAGCAGTCAGTCTACGACGACCATCTACACAAACATAATGATCGTTCTGCCGATTAACCTGAATCGCGATAGCGACTCCTCTTTCCTCAATGGAAGAAAGAAGCTTATCCGGTTTTCTTTCTTCAAATTGAATCTCATCTATATCTACTATTGTATTAATCATATATTTTTTCACTTAATATATATAACAGAAGCTATCGGAAGAAAGGAATATTTTCGAAAAAAAGAATCAATGGTTTCAATGTGGTCCTCTAATCCATATACAGCATTATAAAACTGAAATGAATTCGAAGAGACTTTCCGATAGGCTGTATAATGCATTCCTTGTTTATGTGTATATAGCAAAATTCCGGACCGACTAGATGCCATAGCCTCTTTAACTGCTTTCATTCCCGGTAATGACAAACGAACTTGCATTCCTTGCTTCACTAGCCAATTATACAGAAGAAACTCTTCTTGTCCAAATCTTTTTCGAAAAATGCCATGACTTCCAAGTTCTTCTGCACATTGTTGCATAGAAAGAAAGTGAAGGTTCATTCGCAATAAATTATATGCCGCAATCCACCCACATCCAGTATCTGCAGTATTATATTTACCAAAAGGGAAATCTTTTAATTTTCCTTGACAAATAATATATCCCTTTTCATCAAAAACTGAATTCATCATCTGAAAGCGCCATGGTTCAATCAATTTCTGATAGCATTTTTCTTTTGCATAAAATCCGCAACCATTTAAAATTTTATCCATTGATGTAGGAACATCATTCCATATCACTTTTTTTACGCAATAGCGTCTTACTGCCCAAGCCTCGGTAGCATATATAACTTTCGAAATCTCATCCGTATAAAAAAATGATTCTTTGTAAAAACGCAACCAAATTGTTGCATCCTTTACATATCCATGAATAAAAGCTACATGACCATCTGCAATATGAAGTTCCCATTTTAAATCATTGGGAAAAGATTCAACAAATTCCCATCGAATCAAAGGTCATCCTCCTCACGATGAGACCGTATCCAATTCATTGCTTTTTGTAAGATGAAAGAATCATTATCATAAGTAATCAGTGCAACTGCTTGCAATTCGCTAACCCATTTCTGCTCTGATACTTCTTCTTCCTGCACCTTTTCGATTCCACCAATCGGATGTGCTAAGAAGTACACAACTTCTTTTATCGTATTTGTCTTGGGACTATAAGAAGTTGTAACACGAAATCCATCTTCAAACGTAACTTCTAGACCTGTTTCTTCACGAATCTCTCGTCTTGCCGTCTCTATTTCATTTTCCCCAGATTCTACATGGCCTTTTGGAAAACACCAATGTCCTTGAACTTGATGAATCAATAAAATTTCTGTCTTTCCATTCACTTCTCTTGTAATAACTGCACCACATGACTTTTCTCTATTCATAGAAAAAACCTCCGACACAAAAATTATGTACTTGCTTATTATAACATTTTCACTAGTGAACGGTACCATTTCCCAACCATTGAAATCTATACAATAGGGTAGAGGAATAAATTCAAAGATTTATTGCCCCTCCCATTGAACCGTTCG
>CAUWDF010000105.1:0-5038 GCA_963557245.1 uncultured Bulleidia sp. | reverse complement strand
GATTTACTATCCATTCATTAAGACACTTGATAAGAAGTATCTGCTTGAAGAACAGCAGAATGAAGGCAAAGATGGTGCAGAGGAAGATATTTCCTTTGATGATCTTGATCTAGAAGATCTTTAATGATTTGAAATAATCATTTAAAAGGCCTGTTCCAATTGGATCAGGCCACTTTTTTTGTTTGATGTAATTTGCGATATCGCCCTGGTGAAGTATGTTCGAATTTGTTAAAAGTCTGAATATAATAGGCGACAGAAGAGAAACCAACACTACTAGCAATCTCATTAATCATAAAATCGGTATTGATTAAAAGATGTTTCGATTCTTCAATTCTTCTTTTTAATACATATGCAATGGGAGCGATTCCTTTATAAGAAGTAAAGGAATGGACGATATGATATTTACTTGCATAGGTATATTTGGAAAGATCGTCTAATGTAATATTTTCTTTGAAGTGGGCTTCAATATAGTTTTCGATGGATATACAGAGAAGGTTTTGTTTCTCAATGTGGGCAACTTCAACATGGGAATTAGCACGACGCAATATATTAATAATCAATTCAACAAGAAGACATTGGCACATTTGTTGGTAGCCTTCTTCTTTTTTACGTGCTTCGATTAAGAGTGTCTTTAAATAAAAGAGAACTTCATGTTTATATTCGCTATAGTTAGAGAAAAAGTAGCCTTCTTTTTTTGTTTTCTGTAGGACAAAGTCTTCAATACCCATCACAATATATTCAAACGCATGTCCAGGTATCCCTTTTTCGGTATGTAGGATGGAAGGATTGATGATAATAATATCATCTGCTTTTACTTGAATGGTCTCGTCTTTGATTTGGAAATATCCGGTCCCTTTTGTGACATAGAAGAGTTCAGTACAGCGATGTTCATGTATGGTACTAGTCCATTCACTATCATAGTAAGATTGGGTGACATATAGGATCTTTGCTTTGGTAATATCATTCGTGCATTTTTCTATCAAAATATTATTGGTACTCATAGGCGTTATTATACTTTATTTTCAAAAAAATAGGACAACATAGTTATATTTATCAAACGCAATATCACTAAATTTCAAGGCAACAATCACATTGATTAAGCGCTTACATATTTGTATACTGAAACTATATTTAGAGGTTTATTTTGGAATGGAGAAAGATAGATGAATAAAAAACGTAATCTTATCATCGGCGTGATTCTTGCGCTCGTAGTAGGAATTGTTGCGATTTCGATTGGTTCTCTATATCAAGAAAAAGAGACTCCTGTGGAGACAATCCGTACGATATCTGATGATGAATTCCAATTTTATAAAAATATTGTTGCAAAAACAGAAGAAGGAGATCCTGCAACTTTAGAGAATCGGACAAAAGAATTTGCAGAAAATGTATATGCACAATTTGGTCTTGCGGAAAAATGTGGTTTAACAGGGCCATACTCCTATTCGTCCTTACAGCTGGAAATGGATGCAGAGAATGCCCAGCGAGAAGCGAAAGAAGCGGATGGAGAAGTCGTTTATGGCGTGTTGGATTTTACTTTAGATACATATCTAGATTATCGTTTGACAAACCTTAAATTAGATACGGTCCATTATTATGTGCAGAACGCAGATCGGAAATTGATCCGCAATGCAAAGAAGTACTGGAAAGAACATCAAGATGAATTTAAAAATGTTGAATCGATCACTTATTCTATAGACGGGAAAAAGACAACCGTACACAAAGAAGACTTTTCGACATTAGAAAAGACGGATAGTGCTCTTTTTGAGACATTATGGAATGGATCGGAAGGAGATACGTTTGTTGTGACGGATGGATCGGGTGCAACAGGCAAGATTGAAGAAAAGAAGACAACGGTCACGGATTTTGATAAAGATCGTACGGAAGTACTTGGCATCTATATCACGCGAGTCAACTATGACCAAATGTTAGAAGAGTATAAGAAAACAAATACTCTTACATTCGATTAGAACAGAATCAACAAAGAGGATGGTTGTTTCTGCTTTAATACATCAATAGAAGGGAAATTACAATGAAAGGTAAAATCGTAAAGAGATTACTGGCAGCTACATTAGCTTCCGTCATGACTGTGGCTTTAATGCCTCAGGCTACAGAAGCCGTTGTTGTAACAGCAAATGCAGCTTCTTCAGTAACAAATGTCAACCTGCTTCAAAATTCTACTTATGAAGAGAATGTAGAATTAGGCAAGCATGACGAATCGACTCAATTTAACAAAGTTGGTAACTGGTTTGCTTACTCAGCAACAGAGCCAGTTACGGTCCAGAAGGTGGATCATGATGCGCATGAAGGTCAGCACGCTGTATCTTTATCACAGACAAATGATGCATTGGAACAGGATCTTTCCAACCTTCAGGTCGGAGCGACATATCATTTATCTGTCTGGGCAAAAAACACAGCTCCAGAATCTGTACAGGCGTATGTCTGCATGAAGTGGTATGGTGGTAACGAAATCAAGCTTCCAATCAATTCGAAAGAATATAAAGAATACGAAACTTCTTTTACATATACGGGCGCCCCAGAAGGTAAGAAAGCACGTGCAGCCATCTGGGTTGAAAGAGCAAATCAGGGAAATATCTATGTGGATGATTGGTCACTTACAGTAGATAGTGATATTACTGCTTTCAGCGTTGAAAATGGCACATTACGTGCAGAATATAAAGAAGGTTATGCTGGTGAAAAGAGTAGTGCAGACTTTGATCTGTCCTATACATCCTCTCTTGAGCCAGGTGTTTCAAAAGCTTTAAAAGTAACAGATGAAAAAGTGGATGGAACAACATTGACAATGCACTTTGACAAGATTGCAAAAGCTCCAATTAAGCAGACAATTACTGTCACTGCAACATATAAAGCAAAGAAGCAGCCATTAACAGTTGATTTTGAAGTGGAAGCTTCTGGTGAACCAGTTGTAGAAGGTGCAATCAAGACTCTTACAGCCGAGAATGGTAAGGTTGTCGCTACATTTGATGAGACACCTACACTCACACCTGTAAAAGAAGATTTCACAGTAGAATATAAGGTCAATAATGGCGCATATGAGACTCTCAATACAAAAGAGTTCACATATAATAAGAAAGAAAAGAATGTAGAACTTACATTTGATAAGATTTCTGCCGCTAAAGATCCAAAAGAAGTAACGATTAAAGTTACATATAAGGATTCTACTCAGACTGCTACATTTACAGTTGAAATCGGTAAAGGAACAATCTATTACGTAGATGCTACAAATGGTAACGATAAAAACAATGGTACAGATCCAACAACAGCTTGGCAGAGTATCGACCGTGTCAATAAAGAAGTTTATCACCCAGGTGATCAGATTCTCTTCAAGGCTGGTGAAACATGGACTGGTGCTCTGAAGCCACAGGGATCTGGTGTTGACGGCGCTCCAATTGTAATCTCTAGTTATGGAGAAGGCGAACGTCCAGTTCTGAAACCAGGTGAAGATTGGACAATTCCATACTTCAATATTGCGCAGAAGATTGTTCGTAATCCTAGAGTCAATAATGTTATCTCTTTCAACAATCAGGAATATTGGGAAGTTAGAAACTTAGAATTATATGATCCTACTTATGCACAGAACGCTTCTACATCTGTCTATCGTCGTGGAATCAACATTTCTGCACAGGATGTTGGTGATTTACATTACTTCAAGTTCGATAACTTAAAGATTCATGGTTTCAGAGGACCTAACTCAAATGAAGGTAAGTCTTCTGGTGGTATTATCATGACAGTTACAACAGATATGGATTCTTCTAAGAGAGTTCCAACAGCGGTTCATGATATTACAATCGAGAACTGCGAAATGTATGATCTTGGACGTTCTGGTGTAAACTTTGTATCTCCTTGGACAACTCGTAAGGGTGCTAAGTGGAACAAGTATCAATCCTTTGGTTACAATGGACTTGGTGATTGGAAACCATATGAACGTTTCACATTAAGAAATAATATTATCCATGATATCGATGGTGATGGTACGATCGTAGATGGATGTAAAGATGTAACGGTTGATCATAATATCGTTTATCGTACTGTTAAGAATTGCTGGTTCGGTGTAGGTTTATTCAACTGGAACTCTGATAATGTTGTATTTGAATATAATGAAGTTTATGAAGCATCTCCAAAAGATTCTTTATTAGCAGCTGGTGATGGACAGGGTATCGAAATTGACGCTCTGAACCAGCATACAGTTGTTCAGTATAACTACTTACATAATAATGCAGGTGGTATCTTCATGTGGTGTAATACACCAGACTTAAGAGGCTTTGATGGTATCTACCGTTATAATATCAGCCAGAATGATGGTGCGAAGAATGGTATTATCGACTGGCGTCCAGGTCACGAAGGTAGTAAGGCTTATAATAATACGATCTACCTTGGTGAATTAGCAGAAGGCGAAGAAGCTAGAAACTGGATGAATAATACTACAAACGGCAAGAGCGATATGAAGTTCTATAACAATATCGTTGTCAATAAGGGACCGATGACATTTAAGAATGGATTCAATGAAAGTGAAATTGATTATGAAAGAAATATTTTTGCTGGATTTGAACAGCTTCCATCCAATGATTCTTCTATTATTACAGAAGATCCAAAGTTCATTGCTCCAGGTACAGGTGAAAATGGTATTCGTACATTAGCTGGTTATAAACTCCAGGGCGATTCTCCAGCTATCGATGCTGGTCTTACAATTGATAACAATGGTGGTAAGGACTTCTTCGGTGTTCCATTAACAGATGGTAAGACAGATATCGGTGCTGCAGAATTTACAGAACTAAAAGTCAGAGCATTGAGCGAAAAGATTAACTATGCAGAAAGTATGGACTTAAGTGGCTATACAGATGAAAGTATTGCACAGTTCAGATTAGCTTTAGATCATGCAAAAGAAATTTTAGCAAACCCATATAATCAGGATGAAATCGATAACGCATTGGCAGCTCTTTCCAGTGCAATCGAAGGATTAGAAATTCCAGAACAGCCACAGAAGGAACTTCATACAGTCAAGTTCTACAATGGCGATGAG
>CAUWDF010000104.1:0-5157 GCA_963557245.1 uncultured Bulleidia sp. | reverse complement strand
ATAAACTCACATTAGATGTTGCACTTAATTTGACAAATTACTTGAAGAAAAAGGAGTCATTCAATCTATGTCTAGAAAAGGTAACTGTCTAGATAATTGCATCATGGAAAATTTCTTTGGAAAGAGGAAGAACGAAATGTTCTATGGACATGCGTATGAATTTCAAAAGAAAAGGCCTGACTCCTTGCCGAGCAAGAAATCAGGCCGTACAATCTTTGTAATCTTTTGTCCTAAATTTTGGGGTCACTACACATGCCATTCCTTTTTACATTCTAATGAGAGACCATACGATATCCGATACCGATATGTGTCTGAATATATTGAACAGAGTCAGGTGTAGGTTCTAATTTACGACGTAAAGAAGCCATATAGACACGTAATGTCGTAACATCATTGTCCCAACTTCTTCCCCATATGTTCTGCGTAATAAAAGTATGCGTCAATACTTTGCCTACATTCTTTGCTAGTAAACATAATAACTTATATTCAATCGGTGTCAGATGTAGTTCTTTGCCATCCAATGTTGCACATCCAGCAGCGTAATCAATTGTAAGACCACCATTCACAAATGTTGTAGATGCTGTTAACATCTCTGCACTCATAAACGCAAGACGTCTTTGAATGACTCGAATCCTCGCCAATAATTCATCGACAGAAAATGGTTTACACAAATAATCATCTGCCCCCGCATCCAACGCTTCAATCTTATCCCCATCTTCACTTCTCGCACTAATGACAACAATCGGCAAATTCGACCAGGTACGAATCTTATGAATCACTTCCGTGCCATCCATATCCGGAAGACCGAGATCCAATAAGATTAAATCCGGATTATGAGAAGATGCCTCCGCAAGAGCGTTCGTACCATTTTCGGCTGTCAAGAAACGATAATCGTTCGTCTTAAGAACCGTTGTAATCAAACTGCGAATCGGTGCATCATCTTCAACAACTAAAATCAAAGGTTTATTCATTTGTTGTAACCTCCTCTACTGGCAATGAAAAACGGAAGATCGTGCCATTTGGCTTATTATCCATAACAAGAATATTACCACCGTGGACATGTAAGATAGACTTACATAACGAGAGTCCTAAACCTAAACTACGACAACTGTCCGCAACTTTCTGTTCCCCTGTATAGAACATATCAAATATTTTTTCTTTCTGTGCATCCGGAATACCTGGACCATTATCCGCAACGGATACCTGTACATTCTTTCCTTTCTGTTGTGTTGATACTACGATTGGAAACTCAGATGGTGCATACTTCAACGCATTATCTAATAAATTGATCAATACTTGAACAATCAATTTTGGATCCACTTTGACAAAGTTCATATCTTGCGATGGAATGACTTTAATCGTATGTCCTTTCGCATGGCGTCTGACATGACGCACAGCTTCTTCAACCATATCATCGACATCACAAGTTGTTGTACGTAACTTGACACTACCACCTTCAATACGTGTGATCGCTAAAAGATTCTCCACAAGATTGATGAGCCATTGGGAATCATCACTGATATTTTTTAAAATCTCAGAACGAGTCGGATCATCAATTTCTTTATAATGTTCGCTCAAATAGTCCGCACTACCTGAGATCGAAGTCAATGGCGTACGCAAGTCATGAGAAATCGCACGTAAAAGATTTGCTCGAGTCTGTTCGTTCTTAGCAAGTACAGCTGCTTCTTCCTTTTCTCTTGCATTTTTAGTATTTTCAAGAGCGAGCGCGCATTCTCCTAATACTGACAATAACATATCATTTTCAAAAGCATCGAGTGGCACATCATGCATTGCGATACCACATACACCATATACTTCATGATTTACGCGCACAGCTAAATACATACATTTTGCATTGGATAATGTATCTGTAAACGCACCTGCATGTTTATTATTTCGCATTGCCCATACAGCTGTAGCTTTCTCATTTTCTGTTGTTAGATTCTCATGATGAACCTCTTCATCACTCTTACAGACAATAGGCTCCGACAAGACGGTTCCTTTCGACAAATAGATAACAACATCTCTTTTAAATAATTTTGATAACTGTTCCGCTGTACTACGAACAATATCTTCTGGTTTCGTAATCTTCTGCAACATCTGATTCGTTTCAAATAGCGTCTTTGTACGGAATGCGGTCTGTACCGATCTACGAGCTGTTTCTTTTAAGCGAGAAGCCAAAGAACCAGATAGCAACGCCAACATAAACATGATTACAAATGTTACATAGTATGAAGGATCATTGAATCGAAATGTGAACTTTGGAACCGTAAAAAAGAAGTTGAATACTAGAACACTGATAATCGATGACAACATACCACAGAACCAACCGTTCGTCATAACCGAAATCACAAGTACTGCAAATAGATAAACAGCTACAATATTCGCTTCTGTAAAACCAAGTAAGGTAAAGAGAACGCCCACCAAAGTTGCTAAGACAAGTATACCGATCATAATACCGATATCTCTTAAAGGAAGACGGGCTCGGTTAACAATTGATTTTTTACGTTTTTCAAAAGAACTCTGATTATCTGGAATGACATAAATATCCAAGTTCGGTGCTTCTCGAATCAAACGATCGGTTAACGATGTCTTGGAGAACCAAGATGTATGTGCCATACTGCTTCTACCGATAACAAGCTTTGAGACACCACCTAAACGTGCAAACTCAGCAATCTGGTATGCCGTATCATCTCCATACCCAAGTTCAATCTGTGCTCCTAATTGAGACGCTAGATGAATGTTCTTACGCAGACGCTTCTGATCTTCTTCAGGCATCTGATCATAATCCGATGGTTCAATGTAGAGAGCTGTGAACTCCGCCCGGAAAGCCGAAGCCATTCGCGCAGCAGTACGGATCAAACGCGCATTCGATGGCGATGGCGAAAGACAAACGAGAATATGTTCATCTGTATAATAGTCTCCATGATTCAATTCACGCGCCATTTCGTTACGTAAATTGACACGATCCGCGCAACGACGTAAGGCAATCTCACGTAAGGCTGTAAGGTTTTCAATCGTAAAGAAGTTCTGTTGTGCACGTTCGGCCTGTTCTTCCCGATAGATCTTACCACCAGCCATACGTTCCAACAGTTCTTTTGGCTCAATATCCACCAATTCAACTTGATCTGCTTTATCGAATACATGGTCTGGAATGCGTTCCTGTACAGGAATACCTGTAAAGGAAGCGACAGTATCATTTAAACTTTCAATATGCTGTACATTAACTGTGGTATAAACATCAATGCCTGCCGTCAATAATTCTTCAATATCCTGATAACGTTTTGTATGACGGCTTCCTGGTGCATTGGTATGCGCAAGTTCATCTACTAAGATCAACTTCGGATGTCTCTTGAGAGCAGCATCAATATCGAACTCGTGCATCGTAATACCTCGATACGGTACTTCCTTCACGTTCAATTGTTCAAGTCCTTGTAAAAGAGCACTCGTTTCTGGTCGCGCATGTGGTTCCACATAGCCCACAACAACATCAATCGAACGTTCTTTTGCTTGATGAGCAGCTTCTAACATCGAATAGGTCTTGCCAACCCCGGCTGCATAACCAAAAAATATTTTTAATTTTCCTCTTTTAGACGAATTCTCTTCTTCTTTTATTGCTTCAAGTAAAAGATCTGGATCCTGTCTTTTCATATTGAGCCCCCTCACGTGAAAAAGAAATACTCTCGTATCTGCTTAACGATATCATAACGGATACCATGTTAAGAAAACGTTAGAGTATTTCTTTTGAAATAAAGATTACATAAAGATACGTCTACTTTTGATAGGATTCGTATCTTTCTTGTTCAATTATATCCTAAAACAAAGATTTCAAGACTGTATAAATATTTCTCTGTTTGATTCAATTCTTTTTATTACAATGAGAAATAATACATAGGAAGTGCGACTACCGCTGCTGCTAAACATACACAAGCAAGAATAACAAGCGGAACAGCCACAAAGATACCTACAAAACCCACAACCGGATGACGGAACATACATCTTTCTGCGGATCTATCAAAACGAAATGCCATACTTCTTAATGCGTGATTCTGTCTGTTCATAGCCATTCTCCTTTTTCATGCATTCATAAGATATATCGAATGGAATAAAGAAGGGAAAAGGATTTATATATACGGTGTTAAAATATCGTAAAAATGATAAGAACGAGTCAAAATATTCATTCGACTCGTTCTTTTTTAGACTTATAGATTACGTTTTGCAGCATCTAAGTACATTGCCGCACTGATAGCAGCGACATTACCTTCTCCTGCACTCTTTGTGAACTGATAAGGAAGACCCGTAATATCACCCGCTGCGAAAAGCCCCGGAATATTGGTACGCATCTGACGATCCACCGTAACAGCATTGCCTTCTACGTTCAGGCCTGGCACCATCTGCGATGGGAATTGAGACTCACGCAGCACGAAGATACCATCTGCTTTTCTTTCGCCTTGATCTGTAATCAAAGTGTCGGCCTTCATCGTACCCATAATAGATTGCGGGCGAATACGTTCGACTGTTACATTTTCATGGTGGAAATGTGGTTCGTCGGTATAAAGCGGAATATAAAGAACAGAAGAGCATACTTCACCCAAGAAATCCGCCTCCTCTTCTTCTTTTGGACTACCTCCGATTACAATGACATCTTTTCCTTTATATAATGGCGCATCACAAGTCGCACAATAAGATACACCACGGCCTAAGAAGTCTGTCTCGCCAGGATATGGTCTACCTGGTGTAACTCCTGTCGCCAGAATCACCGTAGAAGCTTCTACATAATTTCCATCACTCTTTTGTAACATGAAATAATCTCCCATCGCATAAACCGATGTGATCTTCTGGTCTTCGATTGTGATTCCGGCTTCTGTAATTTGTTTCTGAAAAGCCTCTGCCATCTGTTTCCCTGTGACACGATTCATTCCAAGATAGTTCGTAATCGGATGAACGATTGCCTGAATCTTAGCAGAAAGTTCTTTTGTGCCATATACCTGCACATTCTTATTTCTATTTTTCGCTGTCAGGGCTGCTTCGAGACCAGCAGGCCCTGAACCAATAATTGCAATATCGATTCTTGACATAATTGGATACCTTCCTTTTCTATATTGTACAAGTAATTTGTCAAATTAAGTGCAACATCTAATGTGAGTTTATAATTTC
>CAUWDF010000103.1:0-5213 GCA_963557245.1 uncultured Bulleidia sp. | reverse complement strand
TATGCCTTCTAAAGCTATTTTTATTTTCTTAAACTCCTAAAGTTAGGATTATAGCTAAAACGCACAATGAATTTGTGAAACAGAACTCAAGAATTCACATCTATACAAAAAAGGAAGATACCATCGTATCTTCTTTCAGATTGTTGACAAAGCGGTCACTTCATTAAGAAGGACCGCTTTTATCATGGCGATTTCACCATTTATCACTACTATTTCTCTATGAAGCACTGTACCCATAATCTTTCGATGAGGTCCTGAGCTTTTTTGCCACTTCCATTTTCCTATTCTTGATAGGTTATGGCACGCAAAAATAATCGACGCTCTATGTCGATTATTTTGCAGACCTCTCTCGTGTATATCTCATACCGTGATTCTCCTTCACGTCCGCGAACACTCTTTCTATCGTCTGTTTGCGCAATGGATAGATCTTTTTGTACTCCGGAGTATGACGGAAATCCTCTGCTTCTTCCATGTACTTTTCCCATACATGTCTAGTGACCACTTTCGTATGATTCTTGCTCTTCGTGCATCTATCTACGAACGGACATGACTCACATACTCTTCTATCACTCTTATACTCTTTATATCCGAGCCTGTTCGTCGTAGAGTATTTCAGTATCTTATTATTTGGACAGATATAGCAGTCAAATTCTTCATCGTATACATATTCTTGTTTCTTATAGAATCCGTCCTTTGTCATTGGACGCTTATATGGGAATACTGGTACCTGCCCATGTCGTATGATCTCCCTTGCGATAGATGGAGTCTTATATCCTGCATCGAGACATAGGTACTTTATCTGTCCTTGGAATCGTTCTTTCAGTTTTGAATAGGCGCTAAAGAAGGAGACGCTGTCGTGCATATTGCCAGGAACTGCGTCAAAAGACAGTACGAACCCATTCCTGTCACAGAAGGTTTGGAGCTCATATGCAAAGCATCCCTCATGTTCTCCTTTATGGAAGTTCCCTGCTTCAGGATCTGTGACGCTCTGTTTTATGGTCTTTTTCTTTATCACTTCGATCTGTTCGCCCGTCGTCTCATCGAAATCGAGCTCACTACGGGTCAACGATTGGAACTCTTTCTTCTTACCATGTGCTCGTCTGTCCTCGTTTATCTCTTCGAGGAGCTGTTCCTCATACGCTCTCTTTGTGATCTCTACCTCTGCTCTCACGCTCTTATGTCTATTCGCACATGCTTTCATGTGCGTCCCATCTCCGAACACCGTCTCCAGTCTCACAAAATCATATTTGATAGCTTCTACCAGGATCGTCTCGAAGATCTGATCGAATACATTGGAGTCTCCATAACGCCGTATGTAGTTCTGGGACCATGTGGAATAGTTAGGGACAGGTTCATCGATCGAATATCCTAAGAACCAACGATATGCCAGATTGACTTCGATCTCTTCACAGGTCTTCCGCATACTGTTGTATCCAAAAGTATAATTAATAAATATCATCTTAAATAAAACCACAGGATCGATAGAAGGTCTTCCGAACGGACTATAAAGATTCTTGACCAATGGATATATGAAAGTCCAATCGATCGAATCTTCTAGTTTTCTGACCATATGATCCTGCGGTACAAGTTCATCTAATGTGGATAGAATGAATCCATCTCTTTTTAAGTTCTCTCTATTGGTCATCGTCATGATAGTTTCTTCTAGTCTGCATATATATTTTATTATTTCAAGTAATAAAAAGGCAAAGAATGACGACACTCTTGCAAACCAGAAGTCTTCTCTGCCATAAAGATTCTATCAAATAAAAAACCTGTTGACTATATTTATTTGTCAACAGGCGAAAGAAGATACCATCGTATCTTCTTTTTCTCCATTACTGGCCCTGTTTAAAGGCTTTCATTGTCTGTTTAATCTGTGCTTCGGAAGGTTTTCTTCCCATGGACATATACATTGCGCGAATCTGCTTCTCTGTTACAGGAGGATGCTCACGTAACTGTTTTTCAAAATGTCTCTTTGTTAAGAGGAAAGTAACCAAAGCACTGATTGCAGCACCTAATAATGTCCAACCAAATGATGACCAAAATCCCATATTATAACACCACCTTTTATACGTAAGATATTTTAAAGGAAACCATATGTTTTTACAACATTACGCTTCTTTTTTTGAAACTTCAATTCCCAGAATATCTAGCTGACTCTCATCAACAGTACCTGGCGCTTCACTCATTAGATCTAATGAAGAGTTTGTTGTAGGGAAAGCAACAACATCACGAATATTGTCTGTACCCGCTAATACCATTGTCAATCTCTCTAGACCAATACCGACTCCTCCATGAGGTGGAGTACCATACTTGAAGGCATCCAAAAAGAATCCAAATCTTTCTTTTGCTTTTTCTGGAGATAATCCAATTGCTTCAAATACTTTCTCTTGAAGATTCTGATCATGAATACGAATAGAACCAGATAATAATTCATAACCATTCAGAACTAGGTCATACGCTCTTGAATAGCAATGTTCTGGATCTGTCATGAGCTTATCGATATCTTCATCATTCGGAGCAGTAAATGGATGATGCGCAGCTACCCAACGATTTTCTTCTTCTGAATATTCAAACATTGGGAAATCCGTTACCCATAAGAACTTATAGTTATCCTCTTTCTGAATAAGATTCTGCTCATGCGCAATACGAACACGTAAAGCACCTAAAGCAGACTGTGTAACTCTATTCTTATCGGCAATAATTAAAACAAGATCACCATCATGTATACCTAACGTTTCAATGAGAGATGCTTTTTCGTCTTCACTCAATGGCTTAACAACAGATCCGCTTAATACACCATCTGCCATCTTCAAATAAGCAAGAGCATGTGCTTTAAAGCCAGACTTAACAAACTGCTGTAAAGCATCTAATCCTTTACGGGAATAACGCTCCTGCATATTTTCAAACTTCAACGCACCGATCATTCCCTTAGGATCATTTGCTACATCTGCAAATACTTTAAACTCACTATTTGTGAATAAAGATGTAATATCCTGAATCTCATTTCCAAAACGCATATCTGGTTTATCCGAACCAAAACGTTTCATACATTCTTCCCAAGGAATACGTACAAAATGATCTTCTAGAGTATAATCTTTCACACCTTGAAAAATTTCCTGCATTAAATTTTCAACGATACCAAAGATTGTATCTTCATCACCAAAGCTCATCTCAATATCAATCTGTGTAAATTCAGGCTGACGGTCTGCACGCAGATCTTCATCACGGAAACATCTTGCAATCTGAAAATATTTTTCCATTCCACCAATCATCAATAACTGCTTATAAATCTGTGGGGACTGTGGTAAAGCCCAGAACTTTCCATTGTAGATACGAGATGGGACAAGATAATCTCTTGCTCCTTCTGGTGTACTTTTAGCAAGAATCGGTGTCTCCACTTCCACAAAACCTTCTTTATCTAGAACATTTCTTGCAATCATACAAATTTTGTGACGTAATACTAAATTTTTCTGCAATGTAAGACGTCTTAAATCCAAATAACGATATTTTAAACGTGTATCTTCCGAAGAAGTCGATTCATCAGAAAGATCAATAGGCAATGTCTCAGAAGAATTCACAATAACAACCTCTTCGGCATGAACTTCAATTTCCCCTGTAGCAATCTTTGGATTTGCATCTTTACGAAGTTGAACTACACCAGTAACTTGTAAAATATATTCATTACGAACTTCTTTTACTTTTTCTGCAATTGTCTCATCAAATGTAACCTGTACAATCCCACTTCTATCACGTAAATCAATAAAAACTAAACTACCGAGGTTTCTTCTTTTACTGACCCATCCAATCAGTGTTACTTTGCGTCCTGCATCAACAGCACGTAAAGTTCCATTTTCACATGTTCTCTCCATTTTCGTTTCCTTCCTGATTCTGCATTGTATAAATCAATTCATCTGCATCAATAACAATCTGGTCTTTTTCACCCGACTTCTTAAAGTTGAGCTTACCATTCTTTACTTCATCTTTGCCAATAATAATGATATATTTTGCCTTCTTACGATCAGCGCTCTTAAACTGTGCCTTCAGGCTTCTTGCAATCAGATTTCCTTCCGCAACATAACCTGCATGACGTAGTAGCTGAACCGTCTTTAAAACATTCGTTGTTACATCTCCAAGACCAATAACATAGGCATCTAATGGAGCTTCTTCAGGGAAGACATGTTGTTCTTCCTGAGCAAGCTTGATCAAACGTTCAAGACCGATTGCAAAACCAATACCACTCATCTTTGGCCCGCCAAAATATTCAACAAAGTGATCGTATCTACCTCCAGCAAAAATAGTAGACTGTGCACCTGAATCTGGACGTGTAGAAACCACTTCAAAAACAGTATGTGTATAGTAATCAAGTCCTCTTACAAGACGATCGTCAATCTCATATGGAATTCCTAAAGCATCCAGCGCTTTCAGAACACGTTCAAAATATTCTTTAGATTCTGCATTTAAATAATCCGATAAACGAGGTGCTGTTTGCATACATTCTTTATCATGGTCCACTTTGCAATCTAAAATACGTAATGGATTCTGTTCATAACGTCTGTGACAGTCACCACATAATTCTTCTAAATGTGGAGCAAAATGATTCTTTAACGCTTCTCTATAAGCATTTCTAGATTCATCATCTCCTAGTGTATTGATACAGACTTTTACAGAAGAAATTCCTAACTTTTTAACAATGTCATATCCTAATGCAATTGTCTCTGCATCCATTTCTGGGGACTTTGCACCAATATTTTCAACACCGAACTGTGTGAACTGTCTCTGTCTTCCCTGCTGTGGACGCTCATGACGGAACATAGCTCCCATATAGTAGAAGCGTGCTGGCATTTCCATAGAACCATAAAGCTTATGCTGATCAAAAGCACGGATTACACCTGCCGTTCCTTCTGGGCGTAATGTAAAGGAATCGTTCCCCATAGTAAATGTGTACATTTCCTTATTGACCATATCAGAAGAATCATTCTGTCTTGCAAATACTTTTGTAGACTCAAAATATGGTGTACGGATTTCTTGGTATCGATAAAGTTTTGTTGTATCACGGATGATTTGTTCAACTTCATGCCACTGGTTCATTTCCTCCGGCAAAATATCATACGTTCCTCTTGGGCATTGATAATTCATCATTCATTCTCCTTTCCCCTCAGTAATTTGTCAAATTAAGTGCAACATCTAATGTGAGTTTATAATTTCGTTTG
>CAUWDF010000102.1:0-5282 GCA_963557245.1 uncultured Bulleidia sp. | reverse complement strand
TTTGGTCGAACTAATTTTACTAAGGATATACCCTTTTTTCTACTATTACAGAAAAACGACTTTACACAAAATATTTTATGCTATCTATTTTTTTTATAATTTTAAATATAAGTAATTTAAAATTATAAATGATAATCATCTAAAGATAAACAAGACGTATAGAGAAAAGAAGAAACAGAAACAAATAAATTTACTATTCATTATTCAAAAACAGGAACTCATGTTGTTCCTAGAAAGGGTAAGTAATGAAATTGATAGAATTTGAAAGAAAAAATGTAAAAATTATAACGCCTGAAAATGGTGTGTTTACAGGGTTTGTTGAAGATTACATATATCCCGAAGATAATGAAAATGAAAAAGAAAGTATTATTATTTGTACTCAAGATAACAGATATATTGAATTTTATGAAGAACATATAAAAACAATCAAAATATTGCAAGATGAAGCATCTAATGAATAGTTAGGTGCTTTTTCTTATATTGAAATTATAGAAAGGAAAATGAAATGCTAAAAAGAATTCCATTATCTATTTCAAAAGATCACTTAAGAAGAAATTTTGAGTCGATTTAAATGTTTTTACGCATTTTCTTATTTTGATTATAGATGAAAATCGTTTGTATTTTCCGAGATATCATATTTGCGTAAAGAGAAAAGGTAAATCTGTAAAAATTTACTAGACATAATAAAAATAGTGTTGAATAGAAATAAAACATAAATAATATGTGTAAATAAAAAATCTCATCCTGAAGTAGATGAAATGTTCATCAGTACAGCGGATGAGATTTAATTTGTAAGCTATTCTGTTGGAGTGGTTGTTTTACGTGTTGTTCTACGTGTGGTAGGTTTCTTAGCGGCTGTCTTAGCTTGAATTTCTGCCATCGCTGCTTTCATATTTAAAATGACAGGAATGACAATAGGGTTTCGATTTGTCTTCTTATAAAGATATGGTTCCAAAGAAGATTTAATACATGTTTTTAGTTCACCAAATGTAGTTCTTTGCTGCATCTTTTTCTTCAGTGCGTCATAGACAACTAGTTCAGCTTCTTTGAGTAATGTTTGAGAGTCTTTAATATAGACAAAACCTCTAGAAACAATACTTGGACGACATAGGATCTTATTGTAACGGGAATCAATTGTTACAATAACTGCTACTAGGCCGTTTTCAGCGAGAATACGGCGATCTTTGATGACAGATGTACTAAGACCAGTTGCATCATTTCCATCGACGTAGATAGAGTCTGTTTGGATTCGCTCATTTGCCAATAGTACTTCACCATTACGCATGATTAATACATCACCATTTGCACAGATGAACGTATGATCGGCTGGTACACCAGTCAATTCTGCAGTATGAGCATGTTGAACAAGCATTTTATATTCGCCGTGATTAGGCATAAAATATTTTGGCTTGATCAGATTCAGCATTAATTTTTGTTCTTCTTGTGGCGCATGACCAGTTGTATGGAAAGAGGTTAAAGGAGAATTTGTAATAACATTGGCTCCTACTCTTGTTAGCTGGTTAATGACACCGCTGACCGAAACACCATTTCCTGGAATTGGATTAGAAGAGAATAATACAGTATCACCTGGAAGAATCTTAATGAAACGATGTGTTCCATTAGCGATTCTTGAAAGGGCAGCCATAGGTTCACCCTGAGAACCTGTACATACAATACAGATTCGATTTGCAGGTAGTGTATTTAATTCATTACCAGTAATAAAAGAATCTTCAGGAATATTTATGTAGCCAAGTCTTCTGCCAATCTCTAAAACATTTTCCATGGATCGACCAAATACAGCAACTTTACGATTACAAGATACAGCTGCTTCTAAAATCTGAGCTACACGATATGTATTAGAAGCAAAAGTAGATACAATCAATCTTCCTGGAGTCTTACGCATTTGTTCATTAATTGAAAGAGCAACTTTACGTTCAGAGATGGATGAACCAGGTACAGATGAGTTTGTAGAGTCACTCATTAACAAGTTAACGCCAATTTGGCCAATATATGCCATTTTCTGATAGTCAGATTGTTTACCAACAGGGGTAAGATCAAATTTGAAGTCGCCTGTTTCAAAGATCCTGCCATTTGGTGTATTAATCAATACCCCAAAGGAATCTGGAATCGAGTGGACAGTATCAATGAAGCCGATTGTAAAATACTTTGTTCGAATGCTCGTATCCGAATCAATTTCATGAATCTTAACACTACGTAGCATATGATGTTCATCGAGTTTTTTTTCAATCAAAGCTTTTGCAAATGGACCAGCCCAAATTTCTTTTAAGCGGACTTGCTTTAAGAAAAATGGTAGACCACCAATGTGGTCTTCATGTCCGTGTGTAATTACAAGAGCTTTAATCTTAGCTTGATTTTTAATTAAATATGTATAATCTGGGATGACATAATCAACTCCCGGAAGTGTATCTTCCGGAAACATTACACCGCAGTCAATGATCACAATTTCATTATTGTGTTCAAAGCAGTACATATTTTTTCCGATTTCACCAAGTCCGCCCATGGCATAGATTAATGTATCTGTTTCATGATTTACTGAATGTTCATTTGCAGATGCAACATCAGAGTAACGGACAGTCCGATGACACGGTCTTTTTGTTCCTCTTTTTTCTGTCATTATGTTTATCCTCACTTTTATATTTGATTAATGCAATGTTTTCTTTAAGTGCATTATAACACGTAGAGTAAACATGTAATATCAAAACAAATAAGGAGCCGTTATTAAATAACGAGAGCTCCTGCAACTTCTTCAAAAGGATTCTGTTTATTGATGTGATCATAGAAGAGAGTTCCTTTGAAGTGGTCTAATTCATGCTGTAGGACAATAGCAAGATAACCTCTAGCACGAATTACAACATCTTTTCCTGTGACAAGATCGAAAGCCTTAACTTTGATTCGAGCACTACGAACGACATAGCCTGGATGATCTTCTTCTACGGAAAGGCAACCTTCACCTGATTTTAAATATGCCTTCTGCACAGAAGAAGATACAATACGTGGATTTACTAGCATATATTCAAAATGCTCTGGTTCACCATTTTTATCATAATCATCTACTACAACAGCTGTAAGTTGTTTTGGTACTCCCACCTGAATCGCACTGATGCCGACGGCAGGGCGCAGATTGAATTTTTCTGCCTTTTCTTCATCCGTAGAATCTTTGACATATTGAAACATGTCCCTGAGAAGCTTCTCGTCTTCAGCAGAAAGAGGAAGTTCAACAGGTTTTGAAATTTCACGGATTTTTTCATCCGCATCTTTTATGATTGTATCATTATTAATTAACATACTGTTTTTACCTCGAACCTATTCTAATCATGTATGGAATAGATGTCAAAATAAAATACACATATTTGATATATTTTCACAATCAATTTACAGAGCAAACTGCAATAAAGTACATGATGTGATAATATATTTAATATGCAAAATAAGAATAAAAACGAAAAACAAACCTACCATCTTTTACAGATGGTAAAAGGGAAAGATATACCGATTCATCTAGCAATTATAGCATTGATGATTTACGGACTGTTGATGATTGGTAGTGCTTCACTAGGAAGATCCGTTAATAATAGTTCTTACTTGATCATTACAATGGGAAAGCAGTTCGCTTTTTTATTGATTGGTTATTTAATGATGGCTATCTTATCGAGAAAGTTTTCACTTAAATGGTTGAAATCACAGTCGTTTCCAGGTTTCATGATAATCATGGAAGTATTACTTCTGATGTGTTTGATCTTCCGAGAGGCGGGTGGAGCGAAAGCTTGGATCCGTATTCCTTTAGGTCCTGCAGAAGTGACAATTCAGCCATCTGAATTTGTTAAGGTTGCTTCGATATTAATTTTAGCTGCCTATGTTGGTGACGTACGAAAAAGGTATGATAAGCCATGCCGACAGATATTAGGTAGACCATTATTATTTATTGCTACATATGTCTTTACAATTATTTTCTTACAGTCTGACTTTGGTAGTGCTGCAATTGTATTTGGTATTACATGTGTTTGCTTGTTGATTCCAAGAAATAAACAATTAAGTAAGTTTCAAAAGTATGAGAGAATTCTATTTTGGGCTGTTCTCTTATTGGCTGTCTTTGCGCTTTCTCCATTGGGAGAAGCTGTCATTCTTGCATTGCCATTAAAGCCATATCAGAAATTGAGATTTACGTCAGCAATTAATCCATTTGAGGATCGTTACGGAAACAGTTATCAGCTAGTAAATGGTTTGATTTCGTTTGCGACAGGGGGCCTTTTTGGGGTTGGATATGGAAATTCGGTAAGAAAATATACGGATTTTCCAGCCGCAAATACAGATTTTATTTTATCTATTTTGGTTGAAGAATTAGGATTTGTTGGTTTTCTTCTATTAATGTTCTTCTATTGTGTTATTATGTTCCGTCTTTTCCATTTTGCTAGAAAGATGAAAAGTGAAAAAGGAAGAATTATATTAGTTGGAACAGCAATGTATTTTATGATTCATATTTTTTTGAATGTTGGCGGTGTTACAGGACTGATTCCGTTGACAGGTATTCCTTTACCATTACTTTCAGCCGGTGGTTCTTCGGCTTGGGCTGTTTTAAGCTGTGTTGGTATATCACAGGCAGTTATTGCTTCATATAAAAGAGGAGAGATTGAATGAGAATTGTTGCAGGTGAATTTTCTTCCCGTCGTCTTGAAACACGTAAAGGGAATGATACAAGACCGACTTTAGATAAAGTTAGAGAAGCAGTCTTTTCTTCCTTGGGAGGAATGTTCGATGGCGGTATTGTCTTAGATCTTTACGCTGGGAGTGGTGCGATTGGTTTAGAAGCATTATCTCGAGGAATGGAACATGCTGTGTTTGTTGATAGTGCTCATGATGCGATTCAAGTGATTCGTAAAAATGTAGCTACATTAAAAGTGAATGATCGTAGTCGTATTTTAGCAATGAGAGACGTAAAAGCATTAGAAGTATTAAATGAAGAAAAAATGCAGTTTGATCTTATATATTTAGATCCACCATATGCATTTCAACATAATGAAGAAATTATGGACTATCTTGTAAAAGAGAATATGATTCATTCTGGTGGACATGTTGTGATTGAATCCTTGAAAGAGGAAATTTTTAATAAAGATTATCCGACAGTACATCCTTATAAAACAAAGGAGTATGGAATTAGTCGTATTACTTATTATATTTCGGACTAGATGAAATGCATTTTAGGAAGGGACTGTAACGATTGAGTGAATTTGGTTAATTCATTCAAGGCGTACAGCCTCTTTTTT
>CAUWDF010000101.1:0-5434 GCA_963557245.1 uncultured Bulleidia sp. | reverse complement strand
TTCAAATGACAAATCAGTTTAAAAGGCCCGACCCCTTGCCAAGCAAGAAGTCAGGTCCTACAATCTGTGTAATCCTTTATCCTAAATTGGTGGTTCACGTCATCCGTTTTTATGAAATCATATTTTTTAGAGAACAGGAACTTTTTAGATCCTGTCAAAAATAAAATTAATGAATATTTTTTCTTTCTTGAATTATCTGTTTGATTTCAGCAATTAGAGCTTCTTTTATTTCATTCTCTGGTACAGTACGGACAACTTTACCTTTACGGAAGAGAATACCGGAATCGTAGCCACCAGCAATACCTACATCGGCTCTGCCAGCTTCTTGTATTCCATTAACTGGACATCCCATGATTGCGACAGTAATGTCTTCGTGGATGTTAGAGAGGTATTCTTCCATTTCTTTAACAAGTGGTAACATATTATATTGGATTCTGCCACAAGTAGGGCAGGAAATCAAATCTGGTACACCGTTTGCTAGATTAAAAGCTTTTAAAAGCTGTCTGCCGATAATGAGTTCATCTTTTGGAGGAGCAGATACGGATACACGAATGGTATCTCCGATTCCTTCATGCAAAAGGATACCGAGCGCAGCAGAAGATTTTACAGCAGATTCGGTAAATCCACCAGCTTCTGTAACCCCCAAATGTAATGGGTAGGAATAATGTTCTGCTGCCATTTCGTATACTGCTACAGTGAGTTCAACATTAGAGGATTTAAAAGAAAGACAGATATTATGAAAATCTAAGTCTTCTAAAATTTTTACATGACGATCTGCACTTGCAATCATTGCTTCAGCACAGATTCCTCCATATTCTTCTAAAAATTGCTTTTCTAAAGAACCACCATTGATACCAATACGAATTGGAATATGATGTGCTTTACAAGTCTCTACAACAGCTTTTGTATGCTCTTCTGAGCCAATATTGCCTGGATTGATACGTATTGCATCGACACCACCTTCGACGGCTATTAACGCTAATAAGTAGTTAAAATGTATATCTGCAACAATAGGAAGGTTGACATGTTTTTTTATTTCTGGAATTGCTCTGGCGTCTTGTTCGTCTAATACAGCAATTCTAGCAATCTCGCAACCAGCGGCTTCTAAACCATTAATTTGATCGACGGTAGCTTGTATATCTTTCGCTGGCACATTTGTCATAGATTGTAGAATACATTTATTTTGGCCACCTATCTGAATTCCTCCAACATAGATGGGGCGAGTTTCTGTACGTTTCATAGAATTACCTCCTATAGTATTATCTCACATTTAAGACAAGGATTTCTAAAAATCCACGGATATAAGTATGAAGGTAGAGAGGAAAATATCATCAGACAAGAAAATTCAAAATATTTATCTTGAAGCTAAAATACAAGAAATGAAAGGAATCGAAAGCTGATTTTTACAGTTCTAGGATAGACTTTATAGATTTTGTGATGTAAAATCCTTCCTACGCAACGAGTAAGGCTTGGAAATTAAAAATCTTTATGTTATACTCATCATGCGAAAAAAGTCAGGAGGGATTATCATGCCTAGAGAGAATATTACATTCAAATGTACAGAATGTGGTGAAGAAAACTACATCGGTACAAGAAACAAGCGTAAGCATACAGAAAAGATGGAAATCAAGAAGTATTGCCCACGTTGCAATAAAATGACTCTGCATAAGGAGAAGAAATAAGCTACGGCTTATTTTTTTTGAACACCATGAACTTAGATGTATTACCGATTGGAAAATACGAAGAAAATAGCTATGTTCTTCATGATAACGGTCATGTTGTATTTGTTGATCCAGGTAGACACGCAGACTATATTAGAAAATATGTGAATGATGAAATGGTTGATGCTATTTTATTAACACATGGTCATGAGGATCATACAGGTGCTGCAGATGATCTTGCGGAATTTTATCACTGTCCTTTATATATATCTGTAAAAGACAGAGAATTGACAGATCCATCTGGTTCTGTTTCTTATGGAGCGCCTGTTTATACACCTATGCAATATTATGACAGATTTGTTCAAACAGAAGGTTTCAGATTCCGTATTTATGAAACTCCGGGGCATACGGAAGGGAGCGTCTGTATCCGTTATAAGAATATACTGTTCACAGGTGATACGCTATTTGCAGGTAGTATTGGCAGAACGGATCTTGGTTCTGGTAATGAAGCAGAGATGGTTCATTCACTTGACTTCTTGAAGACTTTACCAGTTGATCTTCAAGTATTTCCGGGTCATGGTCCGGCATCGACAATTGGTCATGAAATAGCAACAAATATTTTTATGAAAGAACTGTAAGTCAGATTAGAAATAATCTGACTTTTTTTCGGCTTTTTTTTGAATTTGGTGAATATGTATCTTGAGG
Source organism: uncultured Bulleidia sp. (assembly GCA_963557245.1). Lineage (GTDB taxonomy): Bacteria > Bacillota_I > Bacilli_A > Erysipelotrichales > Erysipelotrichaceae > Bulleidia. The sequence continues at coordinate 3,068 of CAUWDF010000101.1, read as the reverse complement.
TGAAGATATGGAGGAAAGATTAAGGAAAATTCTTAAGATAGCTTTGCAATATGGCGTGACAGATGTTCATTTTAATATTAAAGAAGAAATTGGCAAAGAAATGATTTCTATTGAAATGAGAGTGGATGGACAGATGAAACGTATTATTCCGTCGGATGTTGATACAAGACTCTTTCGCTATTTGTGCTATAGGGCTAACTTAGATGTTTCGGATACATTTCAACCACAAACAGGATCCTTTTCCGAAAGTATCGATGGAAGGAATCTGTCTTTGCGATTTGCAGTTGTTTCTAGTTATCAGATGAAGAGTGGGGTTTTACGAATTTTAAATAATCATAGAGAACTTCGGATAGATGATTTAACCCAAGATCAATATGTAAAAAAATGGATGAAGAAGATTACCGAAACACCTGATGGACTTTATATTTTTTCAGGGCCAACAGGTTCTGGAAAAACAACGTCTTTGTATACGATTCTCAATGCTTGTCAAGGGAAGAAAATTTTTACGCTAGAAGATCCTGTGGAAGTAGTCAATGAAAAATATGTTCAATTACAGATAAATGAAGCAATGCATCTATCGTATGCAGAAGGAATTCGTCAATTGATGCGTCATGATCCCGATATCATTATGATTGGTGAAATACGAGATGATATTGCAGCCCAAATGGCGGTTCGATGTGCATTGACAGGACATCTTGTTGTGACGAGTTTACATAGTTCTTCTTGCGTATCGGCAATATTACGTATGTTAGATCTTGGAGTGAAAAAATATCAGTTAGAAGATATTTTACGTGGAGTATCAAATCAGAGACTTTATGATTATCCAAATGGTATGAAAACAGGAGTCTATGAGGTGATGAATGAAAAAGAGGTGAAGTACTATTTTGAAAACGGAACGACAAGCAGAGCGTTCAAAGACTTGTCATTTATCTTACAAGAAGCAGGTAAAAAAGGAATTATTCTACCACAAATGGAAAAAACATGTCACACTTCCCGAAGAGTGTTGTGAGAATATCATACGATTGCTGAAAAGTGGATTTTCTTTTCAACAATGTCTACATATTTTAGAAGAAAAGAATACTGCTTTGATTTTTGAAAAGATTAATGATCGTTTGAATGCTGGTGAACGTATTAATGATTTTATTTATGTTTTTTTACCTCTCAGTTGGCAAAAGTATTTTCAAGGCTTTATTTTTTATATGTCATTGGAAGAAGCTTTAGAATGTTCCATGTATATCGTAAAAGAAGAGAAAAAAGCTTTAGAATCTATCCTTCAAGGAACACTTTATCCTTGTCTTCTATTTATGGGAACATGTTTAGGAATAAAGCTATTCAGTCATACAATTCTGCCATCTATGATATCTTTGATGAATGGTTTTAAGATCAGTACAACAAACCTATTTTCCTTACAGATAGGAATAGAAGTATTTTCTTCCATAGGCCTTATTGTGGCGAGTGTTATTAGTATTGTTCTGACGATTTGTTTTCAAAAACATAATATTGTATCGGTTTACCGTTTTGTCGCAAGGAAAATGCCGAATTCGGTTATGGTCATGTTAGCTTCTGAGGATTTTACGCGTTTCTTTCTGGAATGTGAACGAAGAAATATTTCGACCTATTCTACATTAACTATTTTAAAGGAAATCTCTCAAAAGCCACTTGTTCAATATGTTGCAGGACAGCTTGATGATGCTTTGTCTGAAGGAGAAACAATGGAACAAGCGATTTATCATTCCTCTGTAGAGACTGCTTTGATACGGTTATTTCGAACTGCAATTCGAACCTCTTCCTGTGTTGAGATGATGGAAAGCTATTTAGAAATGACACATCAACGAACAATAAAACGAATTAAAAAAATATCATTATCAATACAGCTTCTTTCGTATAGTGCAATTGGATCCGTACTTATTCTTGTTTATCAAGTTTTATTGATTCCGATGCAAATGCTTCAAAATATTTAAGAAAGGAATGCATTATGAAATGTTTAAAAAATGATTCTGGTTTTACTCTGATTGAAATGGTGATTGTAGTTTTGATTATTTCAGTTATTTTTCTTTTGACGGTTCCGAATATTCAAAAAACATTAGGGATTGTAAATGAAAAAGGGTGTAAGGCACTTACAAAAGTAGCAGATGCTGCAATTTTAGAATATAAGATGGAATACGATGAATATCCAAGTTCAGTGTCAGATCTTGTGAGTGCAGGTCTTCTTTCGGAAGAACAAACTACCTGTGATGGAAGCAAACAATTAGGTATTTCAGATGGACAGGCTTACATCGAATAAAGGGTTTCTTCTTGTGGAACTTTGTATCGTTACTTTGTCGTTAGGATTTATCACATGCTTATGTATGAATTCATATGAGACAGAGCAAGCAGCATATTATGAATTTTCGGATGAATATTTATGCAAACAAAGTGAAGCAATAGCTAAGAGCCAGAAAATGGAAATGTCGGTTGATTTCGGGTCTCCAATTACATGGAATGAAGATGGGAATGTGAATCAAGCACGAACGATTTGTTTTGGAAAGAAGAAAATTATTATCGAATTAGGAGGTGGGCGTATTGTTTTCCGATGAGCGAGGATTTTTGCTTGTCGATACTTTGTTAGGGGTATTTGCTTTGGGAATTCTAGTGAATGTATGTTTGGCTATGATGCAAGTTCATTCATTTACACAAGAAGGGATTACGGAGCAAATTTTAGAAACTGATGATGCAATGTTACAGAGTGTAGAAAATATAGAAGGATGTAGTGAATGCGAAGAAGAACTAGATTCCGAGATACAGTCGGATCCATCATGACAGAATTCATGATATCCATGTTAATTGTAGTATCCTTTTTACCGATTGCGATGAATAGCATTCTAGTAATTTCGAAAAGCATCGGTTTTTCGGAAGAAATTCAAGATGAGATTGCGTTGGCACAATTACGTCGAATTTTAGTTATCGGTTACAATTTTAAGAATCGTGGAAATCAGTTGGAATTTACATACCAAGGAAAAGAAGTGGTTCTATCTTATAGATGAATTATCATTTTAAGTGCAACACTTATAAAAAATAAAAGTCCATGA
>CAUWDF010000100.1:0-5507 GCA_963557245.1 uncultured Bulleidia sp. | reverse complement strand
GGTAAATAAGCCACGATCTTAAATTCGATATTTTTTACAACTCCTAAACTCCCGTCATTTTAATCTCCTGTTTAATATTTTAGCATGATATTTAATGAATTTGTGCACTTCTTGCACGACAGAAGGCTACGGATTAAAATAGTTACTATGTCAGAACAAACTTTAAAAAATTCTATTCTCAAAAGATTTTTCTTACATTTACATACAGTAAATGTACATCGTTTTAATGTCATGTGTAACTGTTTTGCGTGTGGCATCTATTGGCAAGGACTGACCCATGATCTTTCAAAATATTCTCCATCCGAATTCTTTGAATCTGTTAAGTATTTTCAAGGCTTTCGCTCCCCTTATATGTATGAGAAGGAACATTTTGGATACGCACCTGGATGGTTACATCACAAAGGACGAAATAAACATCATTGGGAATATTGGTACGATCAGATTGACGGGAAATGGCAACCATTGAAAATGCCATTTCGATATATAGTAGAAATGGTATGTGACCGTGTAGCTGCTTGTAAAGTATATCAAAAAGAAAACTATACACAAGAAAGTGCTTTAAATTACTATAAGATCCGAAATGATCAGTATTTTATGCATCCGGAAACAGCAAAACAATTAGAAAAAATATTACAAGCAATTGCCATTAAAGGTGAACGCATCGTTTTTAAAGAGCTAAAAGCGGTAATTCGTTCCACGAAATAAAAAACTGTAGGACAGTCTTTTTTATAATACCAATAAAATGCCTAGTAACCCCGTTAAAGGCATTTAAAGGTATTTGTGACTGTTAGTTAAGCGTAGCATGAATATTTATCCAAGATTCGATATTTTTTAATTTTCAAGCATTAAAATGCTTAATTTAATCAGCAAAAATGGTGGCCATTGAAGACCACCATTTGTTTTATAACTACTATAGCAAATTACTTGTTATAGCTATTATCGTTGTTCTTAACTGTAACGTCATGAGCGCCACCTTCAACGATAGATGTAGCAGATACAAGAGTCAGCTTAGCTTTATCCTGTAGTTCTGGGATGCTGAGAGCACCACAGTTGCACATTGTAGAACGAATCTTTAATGTTGTCATAGCAACATTGTCTTTTAATGTACCAGCATAAGGAACATAAGAATCGACACCTTCTTCGAAAGAAAGCTTCTTACCCTGACCAAGGTCATATCTACCCCAGTTTCTAGCACGAGCAGAACCTTCACCCCAGTATTCCTTAACAGTGTTACCATTGACAACAAGCTTTTGTCCTGGAGCTTCTTCGAAACGAGAGAAATATCTTCCAAGCATAACGAAATCAGCCCCCATAGCAAGAGCGAGAGTAATATGATAGTCATAAACGATACCACCATCAGAACAGATTGGTACATAAACCCCAGTTTCTTCGAAATACTTATCTCTTTCCTTTGCAACATCGATAACTGCAGTAGCCTGTCCACGACCGATACCCTTGGTTTCACGTGTGATACAAATAGAACCACCACCAATACCAATCTTAATGAAGTCAGCACCAGCGTCTGCTAAGAAACGGAAGCCTTCGCCATCAACTACGTTGCCAGCACCAATCTTTACAGAGTCACCATAGTTTTCTCTGACCCAACGAATTGTATCAGCCTGCCAGCAGGAGTAACCTTCAGAAGAGTCAATAACAAGGCAATCTACACCAGCTTCAACTAAAGCAGGAATTCTTTCTTTATAGTCTCGGGAATTAATTCCGGCACCGACCATAAGTCTCTTTTCTTCATCCTGTAATTCATTAGGGAATTCTTTATGAGAATCATAGTCCTTACGGAATACCATATACAATAAGTGATCATTATCATCAACGACTGGTAAGGAATTTAACTTATGATCCCAAATCAGATCGTTTGCAGAAGATAATGTTGTATTCTTATCTCCAACAATCAGCTTTTCTCTTGGTGTCATAAAAGAAGAAACTTTTTCATCGCCATTCATTCTAGAAATACGATAGTCTCTAGATGTAACAATACCTAAAAGTTTACCGCAGCTAGTTCCATCATCTGTGACCGCCATAGTAGAATGTCCTGTCTCTTCTAAAAGTTCCAGAACATCATTTAATGTTGAATCTGGCTTAATGTTAGAATCGCTAACTACAAAACCTGCTTTGTAGTTCTTAACGCGTGCAACCATCGCAGCCTGAGATTCAATAGACTGTGAACCGAAAATGAAGGACATACCACCTTCTTTTGCTAAAGCAATACCTAAACGATCGCCTGATACAGACTGCATTACTGCAGATACCATAGGAATGTTTAATGTGATTGCTGGTGTTTCACCTTTCTTATATTTCACTAATGGTGTCTTTAATGAAACATTGTCAGGTGTGTTTTCTGGACCTGTGTATCCCGGAATCAGTAAGTATTCACTGAATGTATGGGATGGTTCGTCATAATACTTTGCCATGTACTTTAAGTAACCCTCCTTAATTTTGAATTATTATACATAATTATAATCCTTTAGTACAGTCATCATGATATAATTCTAAAGTTGAGAGAGGAATTTATATGAAATTAAAAAACAGTTTCTTTTATACCCTTCGTGAAAACGTTAAGGATGAAGATTCCGTCAGTTCAAATTTACTTGTAAGAGCAGGTTTTATTAAGAAGAGTTCTGCCGGTGTCTATATGATGATGCCTCTTGGTCTCAAAGTTATGAACCATATTGAAGACATCATTCGTGAGGAGATGGATAAGGCAGGTTGCCAGGAATTATTGATGCCAGCTTTAATTCCGGAAGACGTATATGTTGCGTCTGGAAGACGGGATAAGCTCGGTGCTTCTATGTTCTCATTAAAGGACAGAAAAGGACAACCATATGTTCTTGGCCCAACGCATGAAGAGCTCTTTGCTGCTGCTGCAAAAATGATGATTCGTTCTTATAAAGATATGCCATTTTCTTTATATCAGATGCAAACAAAGTTCCGTGATGAACCAAGACCTCGTTATGGTCTTATCCGTACACGTGAGTTCATCATGAAAGATGCCTATACTTTTGATAAGGATGAAGCAGGATTGGATATCGCTTATCAGAAGCAGTTCAATGCCTATAAGAATGTCATGGACAGACTCCACTTAAACTATCGTATTGTTCGTGCAGATACAGGGGTCATGGGTGGTATGTTATCCGAAGAATTTCAGGCTGTTACACCATTAGGTGAAGATATTCTTGTACTTTGTGATGAATGTGATTTTGCTAGTAATATTGAAGTTGCTGCATGCATCCCAGAAAAAACAGAAACACGTGTAGAAGAAAAAGAAGTTGTATTAGAGGAAACTCCAAATAGTAGAACTATTGAAGAAGTTGCAGAACACTTCCACCTTGGTCCTAAAAACTTTGCTAAGACACTTATCTACGTAGCAGATGGGAAGCCAGTTGCTGTCATGGTAAGAGGTGACCGTGAAGTAAATGAAACCAAACTTTCTAAAATGTTACATGCAAATGAGATTGCACTTGCACCAGCAGAAATTGTATCTCTGGTCACTCATGCAGAAGTAGGTTTTGCCGGCCCAATTGGTATTGACTGCCCTGTATATGCAGATGAAGAAATTATGTATATGCAGAATTTCATCGTTGGTGCGAATCGTACTGGTTACCATTATTGCAATGTCAATCTCAAAGACTTTAATATAACTCAGCATGGAGATCTTCGTAATATCATGGAAGGTGATACATGCCCTAAGTGTGGTAAGAAGATTCATTTTGCACATGGTATTGAAGTCGGTAATACATTTAAGCTTGGCACAAAATATTCTCAGGCTATGAACTTACAGTACCTTGATCAAAATAATAAATTACAGGATGTGTGGATGGGTTCCTATGGTATCGGTCCAGCACGTGCAATGGCTGCTTTAGCAGAACAAAATGCAGATGAAAATGGTATTAACTGGCCAGTCGAAGTAGCTCCATATCCTGTCGCTATTGTCATAATCTCTATGAAAGATAACGCACAGGTGCAGGCTGCGGAAGAAATTTATGATAGCTTAAAAGCTGCAGGTATCGATGTTCTATTAGATGACCGTGATGAAAGACCTGGTGTTAAGTTTAAAGATATGGAATTAATTGGTGTCCCATACCGTATTACTGTCGGCAAAGGCATCAAAGACGGTAATGTCGAATTTAAGCCAAGAATCAGTGATAAGGAAGAAATTTCTGTTGACGATATTGTTAATAAAGTTAAAACATTATTCTAATTTTAATATAAAGAAGACTGATGACACTCTTCATTGAGAAGTCACCAGTCTTTTTAATTAGGATAGAAAATCAGGATGATCACCACGTTCCATTGAAATATTTGCCCCGATCAAAGCTAGATTGTTCTTTAAATCTTTTAAATATTGATCGGCTTGATCATGGATTTGTGCTTTTCCATCATAAATCATATATTTTTCACGAAATTGTTTCGGTGTCAAATTCGGCATAATAACATTCGCTCCAGCCAAAATTCCCTTTTCACGCCCTTTTACATCTAATGTACCTAATGCAGTTGTCGAAGGAATAAGTGCTTTTGGGAAAAAAAGACGAAGAACTGCAATCATAAAAACAGTTAAATCAACTGTGCCATTTGGATAATCCGCAAATGGCGTATCTTTCTGAGCAATGAAAGGACCAATTCCTATCATTTCAGGATTCCATTTTTGCATATATCGGATATCTTCAATTAAATTTTCAAAGGTTTGGAAAGGTGGTTGAATCATCATACCAGCACCTGTTTGATATCCTAAAGTTTTTAAAGATTGTAAGCAATCCATACGAGAAAAGAGTGATTGCTCTTTAGAATGAAGTTTTTGATATAAATCTGAATTTGCTGTCTCATGTCTTAATAGGTATCGATCACATCCTGATTCTCTATACATACGATATTGTTCATAAGTTTTTTCTCCAATCGATAACGTAACTGCACTATCTGGATAACGAGCTTTGATTGTTTGAACTATGTTGCAGATTTGTTCATCTGAATAAGAACGGTCTTCACCAGACTGAAGTACGAATGTTCGATATCCTAAAGAATAACCATGATTTATGCACGACAATATCTGTTGCTCCGTTAAATGGTATCTTTCCGCATGACTATTGCTTTTTCGCAATCCGCAATACAAACAATCCTTTGTACAATAGGAAGAAAATTCAATCAGTCCCCGCAAATAAATTGTATTCCCAAAAATCTGTTCTTTTTGACTTCGAGCGCAATGAAATAGATACGAATCCATCTCTATGGAACGTTCTTTAAATAATTTTACTAATTCAACATTTGATAGATTATGTGTTTGTACTAGAATATCGATTCGTTGCTTTTGATTCATATTAAAATGCTCCCATTTTTATAATCATAATTTAAAACATATTTTTCACAACTACCACCAAAAATCATTCACAAATTCACCTGACTTTTTACTATATTGAATGATTAACTTTGTCATTTACATAATAAGATTACGGATTTGGTAGGAGTCTGGCGACCTAGTCTCTTAGGTTCTGCCATGA
>CAUWDF010000099.1:0-5685 GCA_963557245.1 uncultured Bulleidia sp. | reverse complement strand
AAATTATAAACTCACATTAGATGTTGCACTTAATTTGACAAATTACTTACAAAAATTTAATATGTTAATTCATTTTTATATCTTATAAACTACAAGGGACCTATTTTTTAGAATTATATCTATTTACACTTTTTTCTTTTTTAATCCCAATCCTGCTATTGCTAATAAGAACTGCGATACGAACATCGCTGGCCATATTCCTTTCGATCCCATGAAAAAACAAAAGATCAGAAGAAATATTGGCATCAATCCGAATGGTTCGGCATATGTCAAGAAACTTGCAGAGCGTACCCTTCCTGCCGCAAAAAAATAGGCACCTATCACTTTTACAAATCCACTAAATGGTAACATCACTACCACTATCCATATAGCTTCCGATGCCAATCGAGCAATTTCCCCTTTTGCATTAAATAACATCGGGAAGGAGCTTCTTGTTAAAATAAGACCAATCATTAACACTCCTGCTATCGCTAACATGAAACGAATCGCTTTCCGCAACGTCACCATAATAGCATGGGCGTCCCCGGCTCCTGTGGAATAACTGACAATTGGCTGAATACCATTTCCGATACCAGTAAATAAAATCTGTATAGCAAGAATCAATTGATTCATAACCGCAAAAACAGCTAATGTTTTTGTTCCACCTGTCAATACACATGCATAATTGATGCTCATCACTACAATCGATGGTGCAATCTGAATCCCAAATGGAGATAATCCAGTTTTCATAATTTCTTTCAACATCGGCATATGAATCTTCATTTCTATCCATGTTGGTCTTAATTCTTTATTTTTCAATAACAGAAAGACAAATATGACCGCTGATACGCCTTGTCCTAATACAGTAGCGAAAGCTGCACCACCTGTACCAAGTCCAAACTGTATAACAAACAAATAATCCAAACAAATATTTGTCAAAAGAGACAATACCATAACAATCATTGCAATAACCGATCTTCCCGAATTGATAATGATATTACTAAGTCCAGTTGAAATCATTTGAAAACAACTCAATGTCAATACAATACTTAAATAATCATATGCAGGTTGGTAATATTCCCCACTCACTCCTAAAAGATGCAATAATAGCGGGGAAAAGAATGCCCCTAACAAAAATAATAGGAATGACATGACAAGTAAGATAGAAACCGTACAACCTTTAGCTTCTTTACTCTTTTCTACATCTTGTTTTCCAGCATACGTAGACATACGTACCGATCCACCCATACCAATACCTGCCGCAATTGCGGTAACGATAGCAGCCATTGGCGCGATTAAATTAACACCAGTCAACCCGATTGAGCCACAGCCTCTACCAATAAAAATCCCATCCACAAATGCAAATGTTCCACCAAGTAATACCGTGATCATACTCGGAATAACATATTTCCAAAAATCTTTTTCCATAACAACCTCTCTTTCTTTGAGAATGTCGTTATCATATTGTGTACTGTAACTGTACAGTCAACCCCATAAAAAAATAATCCTAGAATATCTAAGATTATTTTTCGTGAATATGTTCTTGAGCCATACGATATATATTTTCAATATGTTCATCAGCCATGGAATAGTAGACCATCTTACCTATCTTACGAGTCGTTACTAATTTTGTCTTTTTTAGATTCGCTAATTGGTGAGAAACGGCACTTGTACTCATCTGTAATAGAGAAGACAGATCACTGACGCATAACTCATGTACAAATAAAGCATTCATAATCTTTAAACGTGTCGAATCTGCAAACATTTGAAATATCTGACTCATCTCATCTACTTCCACTTCCGAAATCATTTCCTTCTCACACTTTTCTACTGCTTCTTGATCAACGTATTTCATACACTCTCCTTCCGGACCCGAAGACTCTTCTTCTGTTTTCCTGGCAAATGTTCTTCTAGATTCTTTTTAACTGCACAAAGAGAGAACATCTCTTGCGATTCACAAGACCCATCTACAAGCGTAAATAAAATTCTGTCATAGGTACGATGTACTTCATATTGCCAATTAACAATCTCATCATAATAAAGAAGGACACAAATACTTCTATCTTGTTGATTATATAGAACAAGATAATCATCCGCAAAGGTGATCAATATACGATCCGGTAATATTGTTAGCGCAAAAACAGCCAACATAATCATGGCCACACCATAAATAAATAACTCTTGTAGTAGTAAAATAATCATAGCTCCTATGCACAATAAAAGAAACAAAATTCCTGTTGGTTTGACATGAACAGAAGCTCTTGAACGTGTTATATTTTCCGGTAAATTTCTTACTCGTATTTTCTGTGATTTCATATCTTTATTATAACACGACGTTTTTTCCTCTTTCACTCCGAATATTTGTTATACTAATGTGGCTTAATTATGGCTTAAAAGGAGATTCTATGTTACCAGTAACATTTGAGATTACACATATTGATAAAAACTGTGGTGCCCGTACAGGCATTCTCCACACGCCGCATGGCGATGTAGAAACACCAATGTTCATGCCAGTTGGTACACAAGCAACTGTCAAATTCATTTCCCCGGAAGAATTATATGAGATGAGAAGTGGCGTTGTTCTTGCTAATACATACCATCTTTGGTTACGTCCAGGACCGGAGATTTTAGAAAAAGCTGGTGGTGTTCAAAAGTTCATGAACTATAAAGGACCAATGCTCACAGACTCGGGAGGATTCCAGGTTTTCTCTCTTGCCAAAACTAGAAAGATTACGGAAGAAGGCGTCGAGTTCCGTAATATTCTCGATGGTAGTAAAATGTTTCTCTCTCCTGAGAAGAGTATTCACATCCAGAACAGTATCGGCGCAGATATTATGATGTCTTTCGATGAATGTATCCCTTATCCTGCCACAAGAGAATACGCTCAAAAGTCTATGGAACGCACATTACGTTGGGCCGAACGAGGCAAGAATGCGAACTTACGTCCTGACGAGCAAGCTATTTTTGGTATCGTACAAGGCGGCGAATACGAAGATCTACGTCACTATTGTGCGGAAAAACTTGTTGAAATGGATTTCCCAGGTTACGCAATCGGTGGTACTTCTGTTGGCGAAGGCAAAGAGACATTCCGTGAAATGGTACGTATGTCAGAAGAAAAATTACCATTTGATAAACCACGTTATTTAATGGGTGTCGGTGCAGTCAATGACTTATTAGATGCCGTCTCTTTAAATATTGATATGTGTGACTGTGTCTTACCAACACGTTTAGCACGTCATGGTACTTTAATGACAAGCGAAGGACGTATCAATATCCGTAAAGCAAGATATAAGGACGACTTTACACCACTGGATCCAAAGTGTGACTGTTATACATGTCGTAATTATACAAAGGCCTACCTGAATCACCTCTGCCGTACAAATGAGGGATTTGGCACACGTCTGTTCTCCATCCACAATGTTCGCTTCTTGATTAAGCTGATGGAAGATGCCCGCAAAGCAATTAAAGAAGACCGTTTTGCACAGTTCCGTGAAGAGACACTCGCTGCTATGAAATTTGATGAAAGAGGATTCTGATTATGGATATTAACAACATTAAAACAAGTGATTTTGATTATGATCTGCCAGAAGAACTGATTGCGCAGACACCACTTTCCGATCGTAAGACATCCCGTATGATGGTCGTTCATATGAACAGTGATCTACTCGAACATAAACATTTCTATGATATTGTGGATTATTTTCACAAAGGAGATGTTCTTGTCCGCAATAATACTCGTGTCATTCCAGCCCGTTTATTCGGCACAAAAGAAGAAACAGGTGCCCATGTCGAACTTCTCTTATTAAGACAGCTCGAAGATAATATTTGGGAATGCCTTGTTGGTAATGCAAAAGTTGTCAAACTCGGTACAGTCGTATCTTTCCATGATGGAAGATTACGTGCAGAATGTGTCGAAATTGGCGATAAAGGAATCCGTAAATTTAAAATGATCTATAAAGGAATCTTCAATGAGATTCTAGATCAACTCGGTGAAGTTCCACTTCCTCCATATATTCACGAAAAACTAAGCGATCCAGAGCGTTATCAGACTGTCTATTCTAAAGTAGAAGGCAGTGCGGCTGCACCGACAGCTGGTCTACACTTCACTCCAGAAATTTTTGAAGCTCTTCGTAAGAAAGGCGTCACGATTGTTGATGTTACTTTACATGTCGGCCTTGGTACATTCCGACCAATGGACACAGAAAATGTAAAAGAACATGATATGCATGCCGAAGTTTGCTTCATGAGCAAAGAAGCTGCTGATACATTGAATAAAGCAAAAGAAGAAGGTAGAAGAATTATCGCAATTGGTACAACTTCCGTCCGTACACTCGAATCGGTTTGGAACCACTTTGGACACTTTGAAGAATGTTCCTTAGAAACAAAATTATTCATCTACCCAGGTTATCAGTATCACTCTATCAATGGAATGCTCACAAACTTCCATTTACCAAAGTCTACTCTTATCATGATGATCTGTGCCCTTGCTGGTTATGATCGTATTATGAATGCTTATAAGATTGCTGTACAGGAAAAGTACCGTTTCTTTTCCTTTGGCGATTGTATGTTACTGACTGATGAATGACAAAGAAAAAGAAGAATATATTGCCTATATTCTTTCACGTAAATCTTCATCCAAACGGAATTATTACAAAGAATCTTTAAAAGAAATTGAGCAATTCCATCACAATTGTCCCAATCGTAAACCCACCATTCTTCTTCATGCTTGCTGCATTGTATGTGCTTGTTGGCCCATTGATTTTTTGATAGAAAATGGATTTGATGTAACTATCATGTACAACAATTCTAATATTTGGCCAAAAGAGGAATATGATCATCGACTCAATGAGCTAAAACGTTATCTACATGAAAAATGGAAGGATTCTATTCCATTAATTGTCACAGATTATGATTATGATAGATATGCTGCAACTACACTTGCCGCAAGAGGGACAGATCCTGAAGGATGGAAGAGTTGTTTCGGTTGTTATGCAGAACGAATGAACGAAGCATTCAATTATGCTGATGCACATCATTTCGACTACTTTACAACTGTCATGACATTCTCACGTCAAAAAGACTCACAAAAGATCAATGAGATTGGATTAAATCTTGGAAAACAATATAAAAACACCCATTATTTTGTATCGGATTTCAAAAAAGCAAATGGTGCTTTAAAATCCGAAAAAATATGTGATACGTATTGTTTATACCGTCAAGATTACTGTGGATGCGAATATTCTTGGAAAGAAAGACATACAGAATCATAAAATGTCAAAAACTGTTTAAAATATTCATTTAATTTTGTGCAAAAACCGCTTATTTATGGTATTATCAGCATGCAAATAACAAGGAGGATATAACACTTGAGTAAAGAAGATGCAATCCAGATGGAAGGTGTTGTTGAAGATATTTCTTCCAACGCATTCAAAGTGAAGTTAACAAATGGTATGGATATCCGTGCTACACTTGCCGGAAAATTAAGAATTCATCACATTCGTATTCTTCCAGGCGATAAAGTTAAAGTAGAAATTTCACCTTATGACCTGACAAATGGTAGAATTGTCTACCGTAATAAGTAAAAAGCATCTTAGATGCATAAAAAAAAGAGGAATAATAGAGTGACCCCTATTATTTGGGCTCTATATAACCATCTCTAACTGTACGGCCTGATTTCTTGCTTGGCAAGGAGTCAGGCCTTTTCTT
>CAUWDF010000098.1:0-5803 GCA_963557245.1 uncultured Bulleidia sp. | reverse complement strand
GGACTTTTATTTTTTATAAGTGTTGCACTTAAAATGATAATTCATCTGTTGGAAAAATGAGATTGTCACGATACTATAGAGCCATGATGGAATGTAGAGTAAAAAAAGTAGAAGAACAGGATATTCCTACGATTGTAGAACTGTTCGATCGAGCAAAAGTATATTTTGCTGAAAAAGAGATTCCGCAATGGAAAATCGGTGGTTATCCAGAAGAAATCGATGTAAGAGTAGATATGAATCTAGGCTATGCGAATGTCTTGTTGGATCAAAATGAGATTGTTGGATATTGTGCGATTGCCTGTATGGTCGATCCTACCTATCAGATAATCGAAGGAAATTGGCTCAACGAGGAATCTTATGTTGTTATGCACCGCACTTGCATTGCGGATTATTGCAAAGGGAAAGGATATGCGGGGCAGTTCGTGCAAGAAGCCATGAAGATTGCAAAACAGAATGGTATCCACAATATTCGTTGTGATACACATGAAAAGAATCTTTCTATGCGTCGTATGTTAGAAAAAAATGGATTTGTATATTGTGGAGTGATTTATGTAGAAGATGGTACACCTAGAGTGGCTTATCAGCTACAATTTTAAAAAGCTTTGTGGATAAAAGTGCTGTACCTCTTTGCTGTAAGAACAGGAAAGAGGTTTTTTTACAAAGCGAATCATCAGAAGATGAATCACGAATCAAAAAGGCCTGCCTTCTTGTGGAACAGGAAAGCAAGCTATATAAATATTAGAGGATATGATTCTTTGCGTGTGTATATAAAGTAGTATGATCATTTGGAAGTTGTTCGTGGATTACTTTTTGCAATAAGGTGTGGAGCGTAGTAGAAATCTCTTTGTCTTGATATCCAAGTTGAATGAGATCATTGCCTTTGATTGCGAGATCTTTGAGACAGAAACATTCTTGTTTGTGGATAATTTCTTGATAAAGAGAAGATACTTGTGGATCATCTTGCCTTTCTAAGGCACAACGATATGCAAAATAGATATCCCAAGGACAAGATAATGTGGAAAGTGTTTCCTTTAGTTCAATTTTGGTGGAAAGAGGACAATCTTTGTGGGAAATCAGATCTAGGATTGTACGCATATCGTTATTGGAATATTTTAAACGACGTAAGACACTACGTGGATCGTTGAAAACGGGTAATGATAGGATAAGAGCCATGCGAAGAATACTATTACAAGGGGAGTGATGGAATGCTTCCACAAGCACTGCTATATCGGTATCCGACTCTTCTTTTAACTCAGGCAAGAAAACTTCAAATACTTTTCGATATGGGAGAAAAAAATTTGCACAGTCTATCGATCCTAAATAACCATCGAATTCTTGCTGGATTCTTTCAATTGATATATAGCGTAAAGTTGGTGAAAGGGAAAGAAGAGCTTTTGAGGTATTTTCTTCAATCGTGAAGTGGAGACGAGACGCAAAACGAATGGCACGTAAGATACGTAAGGCATCTTCTTCAAATCGTTGGAAAGGATCCCCAATACATCGTATCTTATGATCATGCATGTCTTCTTCACCATGGAAGAAGTCTAAAATACCAACCCGTGGGTTATAGCATAAAGCATTCACTGTAAAATCACGACGGGCACAGTCTTCTTGAATCGCACGAGTGAAGATGACTTCATCGGGATGACGATGATCTTTATAGGTGGCGTCTTTTCGATAGGTTGTGATCTCAATGGGATGATGATTACTCAAAACCGTGAGGGTTCCGTGTTTCAACCCTGTTTCAATCGTTGGATAATCTTGGAAGACCTGTTTCATTTCTTCGGGGAGCGCACTGGTCGTCATATCGTAATCATGGATAGGAAGGTTGAGGAGGCTTGAGCGTACAGCTCCACCAACGACAAAACATTCATATCCATTTTCTTCCAAACGCTGTATCAAGGTTGTAACATAATGCGGTAGATTTATTTTCATAAGCAAAATTATAAACAAATGAGTAATACTTGAAAAGTAATATAAAATATAGAAAAAGAATCCTGGAAGGAATCGGAAAGTGAGGATAAATATGAGAATCGGAATGAGTACAGATATTCATCAATTAGCAGAAGGACGGAAATTAGTGTTAGGTGGTGTGGAGATTGAACATACAAAAGGGCTGGTTGGCCATAGTGATGCGGATGCCCTTCTTCATGCAGTAGCGGAAGCTATATTGGGTGCACTTGCCTTAGGGGATCTGGGTAAATGGTTTCCTGATACCGATCCTGAGTGGGAAGGTGTCAGTTCTTTGCTTATATTAAAAGAAGTGGCACAGATGATGCGGGAAAGAGGGTATCGTATTGGAAATGTGGATTCTTTAGTATTAGCAGAAAGACCAAAGATGTCCCCTCATATTCAAAAGATGCGTGAAAATATTGCCGAGGCTTTACAGTGTGATTGTGATCGTATTAGTGTGAAAGCAACACGAGGTGAGAAACTAGGTTTTGTTGGAAAGGAAGAAGGAATTGTAGCACAGGCTGTGGTTCTTTTGGAAGAGATAGATGTTTGCAAGAACGTCTGAGGAAAAGGTATTACGTGATCCAATCCATGGTTATATTCATGTGAATTTACAAGTGATATGGGATGTAATCAATAGTGCATGGTTTCAACGGTTACGACGGATTCATCAATTGGGAGGGGCGTGTATGGTATATCATTGTGCAGAACATACACGTTTCGGACATTCTTTAGGTGTCTATGAGATTGTGCGACGCATGGTTGAAGAAGTATCCGATATTCATGAAGCATTGAATGAAAAAGAACGTGTCTCTGTGTTGCTAGCTGCACTTTTGCATGATATCGGTCATGGCCCGTATAGTCATGCATTTGAGGGAATTACCAAGACAAGTCATGAAGAATATACGTGTCGTATCATAGAAGAAAATACAGAAATCACACAAATATTAGAAGATGCCGAACCAGGACTTTCTCATGAAGTTGCAAATATTATCCGTCATCAGTGTCCGAATCCACTGATGACGCAGTTGATTAGTTCACAATTAGATGCGGATCGTTTAGATTATTTATTACGAGATGCTTATTTTACAGGCACAAAATATGGGGAATATGATTTAGAAAGAATCTTACGTACATTGCGTGTACGCAATCATAATCAATTAGTCGTAAAAGAGTCAGGGATCTATGCGGTAGAGAACTATATCATGGCGCGGTATCATATGTACTGGCAGGTGTATTTTCATCCTGTTGCTCGAAGTTATGAATGCATTCTTCATCTTTTGTTCAAACGATTAAAAGAGCTTGGTAGAGAAGGGCTATCTCCAGATATTTTGGATGTATTTGGATGTGTTGTGGACAGTCGCAAGATTAAGTTAAAGGATTATTTTTGTTTAGATGAATATACATGTGGATATGGATTTGAACTGTTAACGCATAGTGAAGATCCGATTGTTCAAGATTTAGCGAAACGTATTCGCGATCGCCATCTTTTTGAATATGCGGATAGTGATCGGAATGGAAATCATAAGTTGCGAGAAATACTGAAGCAAAAAGGATATGATCTTCATTATTATTGGGGTAGGGATGAAGTAGAACAGTCGCCCTATGTTCCATATGGAGAAGAAAAACGTGAGAATATATGGATATGGATGAAAGATGGCAGTGTTCAAGAGCTATCGAATGCATCGAATATTGTCTATTCCTTAATTCATGGTCCAATACGAGATGATAATAAAGTGTTTTTTCCAGGAGAAGTTTTGAAATGAGATTACATGTAACATTAAATGCAACCGATTTAATGACTGGCGAGACCGTTTTGTTAGCAGATAGCAACGCAATCTCAAAAGATGGTAGATTGCTCTATTGTGAAGCAGGAACAAATGTAAAACATACGGTAACCGTCACAGAAGATTCTTTGATTGTAGAAAGAAAAGATGAGATTACTTCACGTACGACATTATGCAGAGATGGTGGAGGGCATACGATTATTGATTCTCCATATGGTCGTATGGAGCTACAAGTATGTACAGAAGAGATGCATTTGAATGGAAATTTATGGTCTGTTCAGTATCGTGTCCTCAGTGGAAATGAAACAACTTTACATCAAAAATTAGAATGGAAGTTTTATTCTATCAGTTGATGAGTTTTTTGTATTGACAATATATGCCAGGTACTCTATTATCCTGTAGCATGAACATGGAAAGTGTTCGTATATGTTGAAAATATGATCGCAAAGGAGTTTATAGAGCAATGACATGTACACAGAGTATGACGGATGTGGCATTCAATTGTCTTTCTAAGAAAAAGAAAGAAGTTGAGTTCATTAAACTGTGGGCGGAAGTAGCCAAGCAGATGGACATCCCGGAAGAAAAGCAGAGAAAGAAGAAGAGCCAGTTCTATTCTGAACTGATGTTAGATTCACGCTTTGCATCTTTAGAAGGAAACAAATGGGATTTGCGTAATAGAAGAAAGTTCGATGAAGTACATATTAGTACGAGTGATATTGATGAGGACGAGGAAGACTCGGACGAGCCAATTGATAAGAGCGGACTTGATCTTCCTACAGGCGACGATGTCTTTGATAATTAAATAAGGAAAAGAGAGGAACTAAAAATCCTCTCTTTTTTAGAAGTGTTGTATTTCTTGTGTCTCACACTTTTCAAAACGAGGAAAGAAGGCTAAAATAGGAATTACCTATAGGAGGAATTAAAATATTATGGCATTAGTTTCTGCAAAAGAAATGGTCGAGAAGGCACACGAGGGTCATTACGCTATCCCAGCCTTCAACATCAACAACCTTGAATGGACAAAGTCCGTTCTTGCAGGTATTCAGGAAGCAAAGTCTCCTGCAATTCTGCAGGTTTCTGAAGGCGCTGGTAAGTATATGGGCGGCTTCAAGACAGTTAGCGATATGGTTCGCGATCTCTATGAATCTATGGGAATCACAGTTCCAGTTGCTTTACACTTAGACCACGGTACATACGAAGGTGCTAAGGCTTGTATCGAAGTAGGATTCACATCCGTTATGTTCGATGGTTCTCATTTTGATTTCGAAGAGAATATTGCTAAGTCTAAGGAAATCATCTCCCTCGCTCATTCTAAGGGAATCTCTGTAGAGTGCGAAGTTGGTGGTATTGGTGGAACAGAAGACGGCGTTACATCTAACGGCGAACTCGCTGATCCAAAAGAATGTGCTGAAGTAGCAGCTCTTGGTGTTGACTTCCTCGCAGCTGGTATCGGTAACATCCATGGTGTATATCCAGAAGATTGGAAGGGACTCAACTTCGATCGTTTAACAGAAATCGACGAAGCTGTTAATGGTAAGCCATTAGTTCTGCATGGTGGTTCTGGTATTCCATTCGAACAGGTTCACAAGGCAGTTACACTTGGTGTTTCTAAGGTTAACATCAACACAGAGTTACAGCTTGAATTCGCTGCTGCTACACGTGCCTATATCGAAGCTGGAAAAGATAAAGAGGGTAAGGGTTATGACCCACGTAAGCTCTTAAAGCCAGGTACAGAAGCAGTTACAAAGAAAGTTATCGAACTCTGCGAAGCATTCGGTTCTGCTAACAAGGCTTAATTGTCATTGATATAGCTTAAAAGGGTATGGAAACATATCCTTTTTTTATGAAAATTTTCATTTTCAAAAAATGGCTAATTTATGCCATAATTTTGAATCAATTATGTGAAATGTGTATTATAAATCACACAATTTCCTAAAAGTAGGAAGATAAAAGCTTAAACTCAACTAAGAAAAGTGATATTCTAACAAAAGAAAAAGGAGAATCATTCATTATGATGGACAAAATTGAAAAGATTTTGATGCCACTAGCGGATGTCTTGACAA
>CAUWDF010000097.1:0-5871 GCA_963557245.1 uncultured Bulleidia sp. | reverse complement strand
TTGTAAAATAGCCATAGCCCATACCGATGCCCCTTGTGCAATATTGGACAGCGCAATCATAGGCCATAACATTGTGCCATGAAGTGGTGTGTCTGCAATCAACTGCAAATCAATTGCATTCGACATATGATGAAGACCTGTAATAACAAGTGGTGCATATAATAATCCAAATAAGGCCGCAAAGACAATTCGGAAGTTTCCAGAAATTCCTGCATATACCGCATTTGAAATCCACGTTCCAATAGTCCAACCAATCGGTCCAAGAATAAAATGTGCTGCCATGACAGCAAGAAGTAACGAACAGAATGGAACAATAATCATCTTTAAATACGATGGTGTAATTTTACGGAAGCATTTTTCTAAATAAGCTAATGTAAAAGCCGCCAACATTGCTGGAATGACCTGTGCCTGATATCCTATCATCTTTGCACTCACAAGCCCAAAATCCCATACATAATTTGGCGCCCAAGCATCTGGTGTCATACCAGCAACCGCATAAGCATTGACAAGCTGTCCGGATACAAGAGTCAATCCAAGAACGATACCTAGCATTTCTGTACCGCCCATCTTCTTTTGAACAGACCAACAGATGCCAATTGGAATACCAGCGTGGAATACCGCTTCCCCAATCAACCATAAGAATTTATCGGTACCCGCCCAGAACTGACTCAACTGAACTAAAGATTGTGTACCATCTCCAAAGATATACAAAGAATCAATTACATTTCGGAATCCTAAAATCAGACCACCAACAATAATAGCTGGAATCAAGGGTGCAAATATTTCCGCCAAAGCGGACATTCCTTTTTGAACTGGATTTTGGTTTTTAAGAGCAGCCTTTTTGACCGTTTCTTTAGATACACCTTCCATACCAGCAATACGAATGAAATCATTATAATATTCATTTATTTCATTACCAAT
Source organism: uncultured Bulleidia sp. (assembly GCA_963557245.1). GTDB lineage: Bacteria > Bacillota_I > Bacilli_A > Erysipelotrichales > Erysipelotrichaceae > Bulleidia. Next base: position 4,950 of record CAUWDF010000097.1, on the reverse strand, counting down.
AATCACCTGAAATTGACCGGCTTGTGTAAAAGTTCCTTTTGTAGAAGGAAGCGCTTCAATTTTTTCCACATCTGCTTTATCTGGATCCACAAGAACAAATCGCATTCTTGTTACGCAGTGGGAAACAGCAGAAATATTCTCTTTTCCACCAATAAATTGCAGTAATTGTTCTGCATCTTTTTCAAACTTTCCCATATCTTTTTCCTCTCTATACTTGTTTGAACAACTTTTGTCTTTAATATATTCTACTCGTTTAAATAAGTCAACGAAATTTCCCAAAATTGTTTAAACAAGTTTGAAAGAAAGTACAAATTATACTAAAATATATAAGAAACGTGGAGTCACTTATGCCAAAAGCAAAATATGAACCTATATATAAACAAATAAAAGAAGATATTGTAAACGGGAAATATAAAGTTGGAGAGTATTTGCCGTCTGAAAATACATATGCCGATCGCTACGCATGCACACGAAATACAGTACGTCGAGCTCTAGGGATTCTCACAAATGAAGGATATATTATTACACAACACGGAAAAGGTGTACAAGTCATTTATGATCCAACCCACATCCAAAATATATTTACAGTTGGAGGAATTGAAAGCTTTGATGAAGCAAGAAAACGTACCAATGCGAATGTCCAAACAGTCGTAAAAATTTTCCAAGAAATCATCTGCGACGAACAATTATCTCTTATGACAGGATTCGATATCGGCTCAAAACTTTACTATATTGAGCGTATCCGAATCATTGACCAAATCGCTTCTATATTTGACACTAACATCTTCTTAGCTTCGGAAACAGAAGGACTAACTCCTAAAATCGCTCAAAAATCAATTTATAACTATCTAGAAAACAATTTACATATGTCCATCACAACGAGCCGTAGAAGAGTCACTGCCGAAGATGCCACTCCAAAAGACGAAGAATATTTAAATCTTGACTCCCATCATTTTGTCCTTGTTGTTACGGGACAAGTCTTTAATTCAAAAGGAATTATGTTTGAATATACCCAATCTCGTCACCGTCCAGATAAAGCATGCTTTGTTGAATCAGCTACCAGACAGTCTTTATAAAAAAAGTTGTACCCGCAAGGATACAACTTTTCTTATACTTTAAAGAACACATTTACAAAGGATCCAACTAAATACGCTAATGCCATCGCAAGGAGGAAATACAGTACCTGTGCCTGTTTTACATGTCCCTGCTGAATAAACTTTTCATAGCGTATCGCACCTAATGCCTGCCAACTTAATACAAATGCAAGCATATAAATGCCACAGCGAATCCAGAACTGTATCGTATTCATTACTTTGTTCCGAAGATACGGTCACCAGCATCCCCAAGACCTGGTACGATATAACCATTCTCATTTAAATGATCATCTAGAGCCGCAATATACAGATCCACATCTGGATGTGTTTCCTGAATGACCTTAACGCCTTCTGGTGCACCTACTAAGCAAACAAGCTTAATCTGCTTCGCACCACGAGCCTTAACCGCTGCGATTGCATCACAAGCACTACCACCAGTAGCGAGCATTGGATCAACAATCATAACAATTGCATCCTCTAATCCATTCGGGAACTTAGCGAAATACTCATGTGGTTCTAATGTTTCTTCATCTCTGTACATACCAATGAAGCCCACCTTCGCTGTAGGAACAAGTCTACGAATTCCATCTAATAAACCAATACCCGCACGAAGAATTGGCACAATGATAACTTCCTTAGAAAGTTCATAACCAGTACATGGAGAAACAGGTGTTTCAATTTCAACTGGCTTTACAGGCAAATCTCTGCATACTTCATAAGCCATCAATTCCGCAATTTCATCCAGATTTTCTCTGAAATCTTTTGTGTTTGTTGTTTTTTTACGCATCTGAGTCAGTTTATGTGTGATCAGCGGATGATTTAATACTTCTAACATTTTGATAACCTCCGTTTATTTATCCCGTTAATCATAAGCCATAAATATGTTTTTTCGCAACACAATCCCAATATTCTTCCAATGTTGTATAATTCTCGTATGAAAATACTAATCGCACCTATGATACAGACACCACGTCTAGACAGCACCTATTTTTTATGCAACAACCTGATTCCTCTGCTTCAACAGAATGGGCATCGGGTCGCTCTTTCAGCGATGCCAGAGAACAACTTCCATCAAGTATCCTTATATGAAGGCCCAAGACCTCGTCGCCATGTCTTTACCTCAACTGCTCGCACCTATGAAGAGTGGCTCTACAATACAGGCGCTGCCGATTATAAATATCTACAAAATGACTATGCGACCCTACTATCTGCCATTGATAACTTTAAACCAGACCGTATTATTTCTATGGATCGTATCGCTGCTTGTGCAGCGGCTAGAAATAGTCAGATTCCCTGCATAGAAATTGTAAATAGTGCTATGTATCGGTATACCGACATCGCGCCGAATATTATGAAAGGAATCAATGCTTTCTTATCTTCTATCCATTTAGAACAAGTATTTGATATGAAGGATTTCTATCGTCAGAACAGTCTTTGTATTGGCTTCGGTCCAATTGAACCTTGTCCATTTCCACTCAAAGAAAATGTTCAACGTATCGGTATTCCTTCTGTCTATCCGCTTCATAAGAAATTATCCAATCGCGTATGTGTCTATTTATCTCATGTGAAGATGAAACCACGTAATATACGTAAGTTATTAATTGAAGCTTTCCAAGGTGCACCTTATGTAGTATCTGCTTGGTATAAAGGAAGTCATACCGAAAAAGTCGGCAATGTACATTTTACAAATTATCCAGATTCTGAATTATTATGTGGTTCTATGGCTTGTATTCATGATGGGAATCCTTATATTTATCATGAGTGTATGGCCATTGGTCTACCTCAATTAATGATCTATGATAAAGACTGGAATCGTATGAGTATTGCCCAAGCAATCCGACGTTGTGGTTTTGGAATCGCCATGCCAGAAGAAGACTTTAATATTCGTCTCTTATATGAACAGTATCGTAATCTAGTCATCGATGATGATTATTATGATAACACTCAGAAAATAAAAGATCAGATCCTATCGGAAGGAGATCTGACCCAAATATTCCAATATTTATCTTTTTAAAACTGCCTGGAACTGTTCTAATGTAACCGGACCTTGACGCAGAACTTTTAATACTGCTCCTGTACAGTCTAGAATTGTAGAAGCTTCTCCCAAAGAGAAAATACCTTCCATCATTCCATTTAACAATGGACAACTCTTTTCAATCTCATCTAAAGTTGTACATACAGGCTGTCCAGACTGATTGGCGCTTGTCATAAAGATAGGAGAACCTGTCTTTAAGATCAATTCACGTAATGGTTCCGAAGTAGCCATACGGATTGCAAGTGTCTCTAGACCATTATTTACATAAGAAGGAACCTCTTCCTTCTTTTTTAATATAAAAGTAACAGGTCCTGGCATAAATGCACGGATTAAAGCACGACTCCTCTCATCTACGACTGCAATGGAACTGATTTGTTCCTCATCTGCACACATGATTGGAAATGCTTTATCAGCAGGACGATTCTTTACTTCTCTTAAATTTTCCTGTGCCTGCAAGGAATCCATTCTTGAACAGACACCATATACCGTATCTGTAGGTACTGAAATGACACCGTCCTTCTTCAGGATCTCTGCGAGCTCTTCTATTTGATCTTGTCTAAATCTTTTCATCTTTATTCTCTCCTATCGTTTCCAAAACGAAAGCACAAGAACTGCGCCACCTGAAACAGAATCTCGAATCGTACTCTTCTGTCATTCCGCCTTTCTCATGTTTTTGCTAAACTATTATAAAACAGGAAAGAGGTACTGAAAATGATTCGATTCGATAGTGATTATACGGAAGGCTGTATTCCTGAGATCTTAACAGCTCTTCAAGAAACAAATGCAGAACAGACAGTAGGATATGGTAAAGATCCTCATTGCGAACACGCTAGACATCTGATTCAAGAAGCAATCCACAACAACCATGCAGATGTCCATTTCTTAGTCGGTGGTACACAGACAAATGTAACTGTCATATCATCTGTCTTACGTCCATACCAAGGGGCTGTATGTGCGGAAACAGGCCATATCAACGATCACGAAACAGGGGCATTGGAAGCTTGTGGACATAAATGTCTTACCCTCCCTTCTACAAATGGTAAGATTACAGCTGCACAAGTAAAGAAATTGATTGAAGACCATTATAATGGTCCATCTGTAGAACATACCGTACAACCAGGCCTTGTCTACATTTCCTTCCCAACCGAACTTGGCACATTATATACAAAGCAAGAACTGATTGACTTATATCATGTATGTCAGAACTGTGATATCCCACTCTTTATTGATGGTGCACGTCTTGGTTATGGTCTTGCATCCAAAAAGAACAATCTCACACTAGAAGAGATTGCACACTATTCAGATATCCTTTACATCGGTGGCACAAAGATTGGAGCTCTTTTTGGAGAAGCTGTTGTTATTACAAATGATAAATATAAGAGGGACTTCCGCTATCATATCAAACAAAGAGGTGGTATGCTCGCAAAAGGAAGATTGTTAGGTATTCAGTTCGAACAATTATTTACAGAAGATCGTTATTTCAAGATTTCAAAACACGCTATGGATATGGCTTATAAATTAGCTGATGCGTTAAAGGAAAAAGGATATGCATTCGCGTCAGAACCAGAAACGAACCAATTATTCCCAATCTTACCAAGTACTAAAGTAAAAGAACTTGCCAAAGAGTTCGCCTATACACCATGGTGTACTAATGACGATGGCACAGAAGTCATTCGTCTTGTCACATCCTTTATGACTTTAGAAGAGAATGTGAATAAACTGATTGCGGTCCTATAAATATTTTAAGCACTCAATGGAGTGCTTTTTCTATAGATGAATTATCATTTTAAGTGCAACACTTATAAAAAATAAAAGTCCATG
>CAUWDF010000096.1:0-5927 GCA_963557245.1 uncultured Bulleidia sp. | reverse complement strand
AGGGACGCTAAAAAAGGGATAATATTGCGCGTATATATCCAAAATGGTATAATTTTATCCATTAAAGGAAGGTGTATAACTTTGGACGATTCATCGATACCGCTTACGTATAGCGAAGAAAAAAATACAAGAAATGAGTTGATGAGCTTATGAATCATAATGTAGCTATGATTGTTTCGTTAGTGATTCTCATGCTCTTCTCAGGATTATTCTCTGCAGAAGAAATTGCATTTTCTAGCTCATCGAAAATCCGCCTGAAAAACATGGCAAATGACGATGCAAAGGGAGCAGATGTTGTACTTGAAATTTTAGATCATTTTGATCGATTCATTACTACAATTTTGATTGGCAATAACATCGTTAATATTTCTGCCGCAACAATCGGCACTTTATTGTTTACAGATTTGTTCGGAGGAGTAAAAGGGCCAACAGTTTCTACAGTTGTTATTACGATTGTGACTCTTATGTTTGGTGAAATTGCTCCGAAATCAATTGCTAAGCAGATGCCGGAAAGATTTGCTTGTTTAACAGTTGGATTTGTAAAGTTCTGTATGTTTGTTCTAAGACCTCTTAGCTGGGTCGCAAGTGGTTGGACAACATTAGTAAATCGTATTGTTAATGTTCAGAAAGATGATTCTGATATTTCAGATGAACTCATCACAATGGTCGATGAGGCAGAAAAAGAAGGAAATCTAGAAGAACATGAATCCGATCTTATTTCTAATGCAATTAGTTTTAATGATCTTGTTGTTAGAGACGTTCTGACTCCTCGAGTAGATATTGTAGCTGTGGATATTACTTCTTCAGTAGAATCGATTGAAGAGTGTTTCCGACTGAATTCTTATTCAAGACTTCCAGTCTATGAAAATTCAATTGATAATATTGTTGGTGTAATTCATGAAAAAGATTTTTATGAATTACATTACCACGATAGAGGACCAGTTCGTAAAATTATAAAGCCCGTTATTTATACTTCTCCAAATACAGCTATTTCAATTGTTATGAAGCAGTTACAGAGTTCTAAATTACATATGGCTGTTGCATTAGATGAGTATGGTGGAACGGAAGGACTTATCACTTTAGAAGATATCGTTGAAGAATTAGTTGGCGAGATTTGGGACGAACATGATATTGTAGAAGACTTTTATACAAAAGTTGAAGATAATATTTGGCTTGTCAAAGGTGATGCAGAAATTGATGATTTGATTGAACGATTTGATGTTGAAGAAGAAGACGAAGAGTTTGATTTTATTACAGTGTCCGGTTGGGCTATTCATGAATTAGGTCATATACCTCATGTTAATGAAGAGTTTGACTATAAAAATCTTCATGTGATGATTACAAAAGCAGATCAGCGTAAAGTCCTTGAAGTAAAAGTTGAAATTAAAAAGAATGAAGGAGAGAAGGAAGACGATTAATCGTTTTCCTTTATTACATATATGCAACAGTATTTTTGTGACACACCTCTTAAGGTAGGAGATTTATATTATTTTACGAAAGAACAGGCACATCATGCAGGGAATGTATTGCATTTGAATCATGAACGTGTTCGTCTTGTGTATGATGGAAGAGGTTTTTTCGCAGATTGTTATGAAGAAGGATCGAAAATGGTCGGTAAGATTATCGAAGAAGATTCTCGAATCAATGAGTCTCCGATTAGAACAACGCTTGCTATTGCATTGATTCGAAAAGAAAAGTTTGAATTTATTCTTCAAAAGGCAACGGAACTAGGAGTAAATCGTATTGTTCCATTCGAATCTTCACGTTGTGTTGTACGTGCAAAGAAAGAAAAGGCGGAAAGACAAAATCAGAGATGGATGGATATTGTTCAAAGTGCTTCAGAACAGTGCAAACGAAATCAGATACCTGAAGTTACAGAGATTGTTCCATTTCAAGAACTTGAAAATTATTGCTCTGGCATGAAAATATGTGCTTATGAAAATGCTGGTACACAGGCAAAATATTTGTCTGATATTATAAAAGATGTAAAAGAAGTGACAATTGTAATTGGCCCGGAAGGTGGTTTTTCGGACGGCGAAATAGAACAACTGAGGCAAAAGGGTTTTTTTTCTTGTACACTTGGTTCCAGAATACTACGAGCTGAGACAGCAGCCATCTATGCTTTATCTGTCATTAGTGAAATTTCCGAGAGGAGTATGCAATGAAATTTTCGATTTGTAATTTAGGTTGTAAAGTAAATGCTTATGAAGCAGAGAGCGTTGCATCGCTTTTAGAGGAGCAGGGCTGGGAACGCGTTTCTTTTGATGCGGTTGCGGATGCATCTTTTATCTTTACGTGTGCGGTAACAAATACAGCAGCAGCGAAAAGTCGCAAAATGTTGCATCGAGTAAAACGTTTAAATCCTGCAACGGTTACAGCTGTTGTTGGATGCTATGCACAGTTGAACGATGGACAGTTAGAAGATGCAGATATCATAGTTGGTACAGCACAGAAGGGGCAATTACCGAAATATTTATTTCAATATTTACAGACACACGAAAAAATCCGTGTGGTAGATAATCTTTCACAGATTGATTTTGAACCATTATTAACCAATCAATTTGAGAATCATTCACGTGCGTATTTAAAGATTCAAGATGGTTGTAATCAATTTTGTTCCTATTGTGTCATTCCGTATGCGCGAGGAAGAGAACGCTCTATGCATCCGGATATGGTAATCCATGAGATGAAAGAGCTGTCGAAAAGTTATTTGGAAGTCGTTCTTACAGGAATTCATACTGGGCGTTACGGAAAAGAATATGGTGTTTCTTTAGCTGCGATGATTCGTCGTATATTAGCAGAAACAGAAATTGAACGTATTCGTATCTCTTCGATCGAAGTCACGGAAGTTACCGATGAATTAATTCAGTTAATGAAAGAGGAACCAAAACGTATTGCACGTCATTTACACATTCCTTTACAGAGTGGATCGGATGGGGTTCTGTATCGTATGCATCGTCCTTATACTACACAGCAGTATTTGAAGCGTATTACTGAGATTCGTAAAGAGCTTGGTAATGTTGCGATTTCATGTGATCTTATTACAGGGTTCCCTCAGGAAACAGAAGAAGAACATCATGAAACAATGGATTTTATCCGTGCTTGTCAGTTTAGTTTCTTGCATGTTTTTCCATATTCTATGCGTGAAGGCACTGAAGCTGCTAAAATGCCTGGACATATAGATCCTAGTGTAAAAAAACAGAGAGCTACTGATGTTATAGCTCTTTCCAAAAAATTGTCTGATGAATATCAACAGTCAAGAGTTGGACAAATCGATGAAATCATTTCAGAGAATTATAAAAATAGTTATACCCAAGGTTATACTTCCGATTATATTCTTGTTAAAGTAAAAGGGAAGCTTCCACATGGGAAGAGTGTTCCTATTCAGCTTGTTAAGTTTGAAGATGGTCAGATGTATGCGGAAGAAAGGCAGGTATTGTAATGAAGTTAACGGAATTATTTGAAAATGTTCCGGATATTGAAGTGAAAAGCTTGATGGCGGATTCACGTAAAAAAAGACCGGATTCTATTTTTTTCTGTATGAAAGGAATGATGTTCGATGGACATCAATTTGTAGACCAAGCAATACAAAATGGAGCAAAAGTAATTGTTTATAGTAATCCTCTCGATCATATGCAGCCAGACGTTACTTATATTCGTGTAAAAGATGTTGTATCTGCTTTTAATAAAGTTGCAGATGCTTTCTATGGACATCCTTCGCGAAAATTATTAATGTTTGGTGTTACAGGAACAAATGGTAAATCATCAATTGCTTGTATTATTCGTGATATCATGAACCATTTTGAACCTACCGGTTATATTGGAACGATTTCTATTCAGTATGGAAATGTTAAATTGCCACCATTGTTAACAACACCAGATATTGATGATCTTCACGGTATTTTAGGAGATATGGTCGATGCAGGAATGAAGTCTTGTGCATTGGAAGCATCTTCCATTGGTATTGAACAAGGAAGAGTTGATTCAATCGATTTTGATGAAGCAATTTTTACAAATTTAACCCATGATCATTTAGACTATCACGGAACAATGCTCAACTATTTTAATGCAAAGAAAAAGTTATTTGATCATTTACGCGAAGACGCAATTGCAATTACAAACATTGATGATGAATATGGTCTAAAAATGGTTCAAGATTGTAAATGTAGAGTGGTTACATATGGTATTGATAATGAAGCAGATTATCGGGCAACAAATATTCAACTTTTAAAAGATCGTACAAAATTCACTTTAAAAGTAGAAAATATGGAATATGAGATTGAAACTAATCTAGTTGCACGTTTCAATATCTATAACGTTCTTGCGGTTATTGCTGCATTAAATGTTAGAGGCATTACCGTTACACAGATGCTTCCATATCTGAAAAATATCAACCAGATTGAAGGAAGAATGCAGAGAATTTCGGACGGGCAGCCGTTTAATATTTTGGTGGATTTTGCTCACACTCCGGATGGCATTGAAAAAGTATGTCAGTATGCAAGTGCTATTACGCCAAAGAATAAGCGTATTATTGCTATTACAGGTAGTGCAGGAAAACGCGATACAATTAAGCGCCCTATATTTGGGAAAATTCTAGATAAGTATTGTGATATGATAATTTTAACAGAAGATGATCCTCGTGATGAAGATCCAGGAGTTATTGCGAGTGATATTGCTTCTGGTATCAAAAAGACGAATTATACTGTAATTGTCGATCGTTATGATGCCATTCGCCAAGCTGTTGAATTAGCTGATCCAAATGATACGATTATCATTTTAGGAAAAGGAGACGAAAAATTCATTTATCGCGAGTTTGGTAGAGAGCCTTATGACGGAGACGATGTTATTGCACATGAAGTTCTAAAAAAGTACTATTTTGATAATACGGAGGAATAATTTATGGAACTGAATAAATATATCGATCATACGCTTTTAAAACCGGAAGCGTGTAAAGAAGATGTACAAAAAATTGTTGATGAAGCAAAAGAACATAAATTTGCGACTGTAATGATCAATCCTTATTGGATTCCATTTGTAAAACCGCAATTAGAAGGTACTGATGTTCTTGCAGCTTGTGTAATTGGCTTCCCTTTAGGTGCAAATACAACGGCAACAAAAGTTTTTGAGACAAAAGATGCAATTGAAAATGGTGCAGATGAAATTGACATGGTTCTTAATATTGGTGAACTACGTGATGGAAATGATGCATTTGTAACGGAAGAAATTCGAAAAGTTAAGGAAGCATGTGGAAATAGATGCTTAAAGGTAATTATTGAAGCATGTCTGTTAACCGATGAGGAAAAAGAAAGAGCTTGTAAAGATGTTGTGGCTGCAGGTGCTGATTTTGTAAAGACATCAACTGGTTTTTCTACAGGTGGAGCAACTGTTCATGATGTTGCCTTAATGAAAAAAGCTGTAGAGGGAACAGAAGTAAAAGTAAAGGCAGCAGGAGGTGTTCGTTCGAAAGAAGATATGGATGCGATGATTTCTGCAGGTGCTGAAAGAATCGGCACTTCGCACGGAACAGATTTAATGTAATTGCAAGCAAAAGAGATTATATTTTCTATTGATATTTTGTTATAGGAGATATTTCTCTTTTTTCTCTTATTTTTTATTTGCTTTTCAATAAATATTTTGTTAGAATAAATTGGCAATTGTAAAGGAAGGCGGTGACAAATATGGCAAGAGTTGTAGTCAAGGAAAATGAGAATCTTGATGATGCACTGCGCCGCTTCAAGCGTCAGGTTTCTCGTAACGGAACACTCGCAGAAGCTCGTAAGAGAGAGTATTACGTTAAGCCTGGTGTTAAGAGAAAGCTTAAGAGTGAAGCTGCTCGTAAGGCTAGAAGAAGAGGCAAATAAGAAGAAGCATAAATGTAGTAAACCCCAAATTTAGGACAAAAGACTACACAGACTGTACGGCCTGAT
>CAUWDF010000095.1:0-6056 GCA_963557245.1 uncultured Bulleidia sp. | reverse complement strand
AAACGAAATTATAAACTCACATTAGATGTTGCACTTAATTTGACAAATTACTTGTTAAATAAAGAACGTTCCTTAACTACAAATAAAGTATGCGAACACGCAAGCGTTTACATTTGTTATTACGCACTTTCATTATATAGCTGGTTTTTATGAATACAATAACAGGCTAATTAATTAATACAATTAAGCAATTAAATGCTAAAAAAAACAGACAAATGAATATTATTATCTGTTCTTACTTTTAAGCATACACCATCTTATCCGTTAATATCAGTGCATGACTCGGATCATAATTTTGCCTTAACATGGAAGATAACATCAGAGAAAATAAAAGGTCCGCAAAAGATTCCGGTGTAAAATTCTTATCAAATGTTCCATGTTTGATATTTGGATCGTTCTGAATCACTCTACAAAGGCACGCTTTAATATGGGACCATGCGACCTGCATGCGCATCTTCCCATCTTCTATACGCTCGCCTTCAAAATTCATCGAATGTAACATAAAGAATCCTGGATATGTCTCTTGTCCAATCTCCATACGATGATACATATCTGTAATACATTCTTTTAGATTTTTGAAGCTATCCGTCTCCGTAAAATGGAAGACATCGAACCAAATACTTTCAACAGTAGAGCGAATCAGATCTGCTTTGGAATCAAAATAGTTGTAAATACATCCAACAGATACATCACATTTTGAAGCTACCGATCGAATATTTACTGCTGCTTGACCTGATTCTTGCAACAATTCGCGGCTAGCTTGTAAAATTTCTTCTTTAGAAGTTGCTGCTTTATTCATTACCCACCTCGCGAAATATATACATTATATAAGAACAGTTTTGTGATTCAACCAATTTACATGAAATTTCATTTTATGAAACAAAAATCACTCTTTTGTAGTAAACCAAGATGCATAAAAAATCTTAAATAAATTATAGGCTTGATTTTTTGCTTCGTAAGAAATCTGGCCTTTTCATCTAGTCTATATGCATTCCTATTTACAATTGCAAAATATATACGAAAGGTTTATGCATTTCCTATCTTAGTTTCATCACTGCCTGCGTCATTCTGCCTTTTCCTTCTTCTAGGCTTCCATCCAAGCAGCAATTGAAACCTTACTTTTTCGATTGTGTTCTTCTTTTCATCTCATAAAAAATGAACCCTCAAAGTTGATCTTTAACTTTGTCCAACTTTCGGGGTTCACTCCACTGAGATGACCTTTAACAAGATCAAACTTTAGGGGTTCATTAAGTCTCTTATTTTAATAAATGATACATATCTTGTGGCAGATCCGCTACAACATGAATTTCTTTCCCGGTAAAAGGCTGCTTTAATGAAAGTTCTCCACAATGAAGTGCAGGCCTTGCAATATATTCTTTCTTACCGCCATATAATGCATCTCCAGCAAGAGGATGACCGGCCTGGGCCATTCCTGCACGGATCTGATGCGTACGTCCTGTTCGGATTGCTATTTTTAATAAAGAATGATTCCCATATTCTTTCACAACTTCATAATCGGTAATACATAGTTTCCCATCTTCACATACTTTACGATCTTTGCATCCTTCTACACGTTTTAAAGAATAGGTAAGTGTCCCCTTCTTTTCTGTGAAAATTCCTTCTGCTACAGCATAGTATATCTTATGTAATACTTCTTCTTGTCTTTGTTTCGAAAGACGAGCAGCAGCAGGTTGATTCTTTGCATAGACCATAATACCGGATACATCTTTATCCAAACGACCGACCGCACGGATTGTAAAAGAATCTCCATAATAGCTCTGTAATACAGTACCCATATCATCATCTAAATGTTCATGGGTCGGATGACATACCATACCAGCTGGTTTATAGACAATGACAAGATCTTCATCTTCATATAAGATATCTGGCTTTTGTAAAAGACGCACTGCATGTGCGATATCTTTTTCTGGGAAGATCAACGTTACCACATCTCCAGTATGTACCATTTCGGTCACTCTACATTCTTCTCCATTTAAGATGAGACCATGCATGAACTTCAAACGAGAAATTTCTCGTCTGGAAAGTCCAACACACTTTGATAAAACGGTCTTAATAGGAAGACCGTTTTCTTTATGTTCTATTGTGATTTCAATCGTTTTCTTCATCCGCATCACCGGAGATCCGACTTCTAAGATAGCTATCGATAAAACCATCGAGATCACCATCCATGACAGACTGGATATTACCAACTTCATAACCTGTACGAAGATCTTTAACCATTGTATAAGGAGCGAATACATACGAACGAATCTGACTTCCCCACTCGTTTGCTTTCACTTCTCCTTTGATATTCTTCATACGTTCTTCCTGTTCACGAATCTTCAACTGTAACAACTTACTCTTTAACATATTCATACAGTTCTCACGATTCTGTAACTGAGAACGCTGTGTCTGAGAGAATACAGTAATACCTGTTGGCTTATGTGTCATACGTACTGCCGAGTCGGTTTTATTGATATGCTGACCACCTGCACCAGAAGATCGTAAAGTAACAACTTCAAGATCTTTTTCATCGATATCGATTTCCATATCATCTTCGAATTCTGGAACAATCTCAACAGACGCAAAAGAAGTATGTCTTCTCGCATTTGCATCAAATGGAGAAATACGCACTAACCGATGAATTCCATTTTCCGCCTTCAAATATCCATATGCCATAGGGCCTTCAATCTGAACCGAGCAAGATTTAATTCCAGCTTCTTCCCCTTCTTGATAATCAAGAAGTGTAATCTTATAACCCTTACGTTCGCAATAACGCATATACATACGGTATAACATACCTGCCCAGTCCATGGCTTCTGTTCCACCTGCACCTGGATGAATTTCCAAAATCGCATTATGGTTATCATATGGACCCGACAACAATACTTGAATCTCAAAATCTTCGAACTTCTTCATTGTTTCCGTATACTCTTCCTGAACAAGTTCATTCATATCTTCATCAAAAACAGAAGAAAGTTCCGCAACACTTCCGGTAAGATCTTCCAAAGCACTTGTCAATGTATCATATCCATCAACGAGTACTTTTAACTGGTTATTCGATTTAATCAATCTCTGTGCAGCTTTCTGATCATTCCAGAAATCAGCTTCTGCCATACGTTCATTGTTGGCTTCCATCTGTTTTCTCTTATCTTCGATTGCAAGGGAAACACCCATAGATTTTAGTTTTTCACTATTATGGGCAAGTCCCTGTTTCATTTCATAAAGTTCCATATTAAGCCTCCTTAGGAGCTTCGGATGCTGGAATGACTCTTACTTTCATACAGAAAGTAACAATCTCTCTAGCAATTAATGACATCATATCTTCATATAACTGATAGCCTTCCTGAACATATGCCTGTAATGGATTGGAAGAAGCATATCCTCTTAAACCGATACCATTACGAAGCTTATCCATTGTGTCGATATGATTTGACCAAGCTCTATCAATTGTACGTAAAGATACTTCTTTTTCAACCGTACGTATCTTATCCTTTACCGGCTGAATCTTATCTTCATAATATGCCCAAGCATGATCATCTACATACTGAATGACATTTTCCTGAGACATACCCTGAATATCTTCTGGACGGATCATCTGTTTGAAATCCATCTCATTGAATGCTTTAACAAGACCTTCTACATCAATTTCCTGATTACGAGATTCTGGATTGATATGCGCACTGACCGTATCACTGATGACTCTCTTAAACATATCGTGAATGACTGAATGAACATCATCATTTTCCAGAATGTAATTTCTCTGTTCATACATCTTTTCACGCTGTTGTCTCATGACATCATCGTACTGTAATAATTGTTTACGCGCATCGTAGTTTACACCTTCTACACGTCTTTGCGCAGAAGAAATAGACTTTGTAACCTGCTTTGATTCTACAGCTGTATCACCAATAGCCGCAAATAAGCCTTCCATTCTCTCTGAACCGAATCTCTTCATCAGATCATCTTCCAAAGATACATAGAAACGAGACATACCAGGATCTCCCTGACGACCTGCACGACCTCTCAACTGGTTATCGATACGTCTTGATTCATGTCTTTCGGAACCAAGTACACAAAGACCACCCAATTCACGAACACCCTCGCCAAGCTTAATATCGGTACCACGACCTGCCATATTTGTCGCAATCGTTACAGCGCCCTTCTGACCTGCTTTCGCAATAATATCTGCTTCTCTTTCATGGTTCTTTGCATTTAATACATTATGAGCGATATGTTTCTTTGTTAAAAGTTGGCTGATCAGTTCGGAAGTCTCAACTGCAATCGTACCAACTAGAATTGGCTGTCCTGTCGCATGACGCTCAATGACTTCATTAACCAATGCATCGAACTTTGCTTTCTTTGTACCATAAACAGCATCTGGATAATCCACACGAGCAACTGGACGATTTGTAGGAATCTCCACAACATACATGTTATAGATTTCGAGGAATTCTTCCTCTTCTGTCTTTGCTGTACCTGTCATACCGGATAGCTTGTTATATAAACGGAAGTAGTTCTGGTATGTAATTGTTGCAAGGGTCGTAGTCTCCTGCTTAATTGAAATACCTTCTTTCGCTTCAATCGCCTGATGCAGTCCATCAGACCACTGTCTTCCCTTCATTAAACGACCTGTATTTGGATCGACAATAACGATTTCATCTTCTGCTTCATCAACGACATAATCAATATCTTTAATCATGATATAGTTCGCGCGTAATGCCTGATTGATATGGTGAAGAAGTGGAGTATGATCCAAATTATAAAGATTATCCAAGTGGAATGCTCTTTCTGCCTTATCAACACCTTGATCCGTTAACTGTACAGTCTTTGCACGCACATCAATCTCATAGTCTTCATTTTCTTTTAAACGTTTCACAAAACGATCTGCCTGTAAATACATATTGGCAGTCTGCTTCTGTCCACCAGAAATAATTAATGGCGTACGGGATTCATCGATTAAAATAGAGTCTACTTCATCAACAAGCGCAAAATTCAACTCACGCTGTACACGATCATTAACATCTGTGACCATGTTATCTCTTAAGTAGTCAAATCCTAATTCCGAGTTAGTTGAATATGTAATATCACATGCATAGGCTGCACGCTTCTGACTCTTTGTCAATTGACGTAAATTCAAACCGACCGTAAGGCCTAACCAACGATAAATCTGACCCATCCACTCCGAGTCACGCTTCGACAGATATTCGTTAACCGTAACAACATGAACACCCTTACCTGTTAAAGCATTTAAGTAGACAGCCATAACCGATGTCAGAGTCTTTCCTTCGCCTGTTTTCATCTCGGCAATATCGCCACCCTGCATAACAGTAGCACCCATCAACTGTACTGGGTATGGAAATTCTCCAATCACACGTTTCGCAGCTTCTCTTGCTGTCGCAAATGCATCTGCGTAAATATCATCTAATGTCTCACCATTCGCAAGTCTTTCTCTGAGCTTTGGTGTCATTGCCTTCAGCTCTTCATCGGACATAGCACTGTATTTGGATTCGAGATCCAGAACTGGCTGTATCTTCTTTTCAATCTTCTTTAATTTACGTTTGTCTTCATTAAAAAGACGTGAAATAAAATTGGCCATCTTGCCCTCCAATATTTGATAAATAAGCTAGTTTATTATACCTTTATGCGCCTTAAAACGCAATTTACACACCAAAAAAGCTATGCAATTTACATAGCTTTTACAATATCTTCTGGTGTTGTAATTTTCTTGTTCGTATAGTCGCCTTCTACAACTTTTATCTTGGTATCAGAATATTTTTCTACAAGGGAACAATCATCCGTACCCGTAAAACCATCTATAATCGCTCGTTCCATACAACGAATGATTAAATCGGTACGAAATGCTTGTGGCGTTTGTGCACAAACAAGGCTGTTTCGATCATACGTGGTGGTAATATAACCGTTCTCAACTTTCTTGATTGTATCTTTGCTCGGCACCGCCAATAGAGCTGCATCCTCTGTCTCTAATGTTTCTTTTAAAGCACGGGAGTTTAGGAGTTGTAAAAAATATCGAATTTAAGATCGTGGCTTATTTA
>CAUWDF010000094.1:0-6400 GCA_963557245.1 uncultured Bulleidia sp. | reverse complement strand
CTCATCGCCATTGTAGAACTTGACTGTATGAAGTTCCTTCTGTGGCTGTTCTGGATCTGGCTGTGGTTCTGGATCTACTGCACCAAGTACAATACGATCAACTGTGATATAGTCTTCAGCAGCCTTAGCTTCAAATGTAACTGTCTTTGTCAGTTCATCCTTTGTTGCTTTGACACTATAGTTACCGAATGCTACATTCTTGAACTTATAGTTACCAAGAGCATCTGTTGTTGTTTCTTTTACAACTTCTTCTCCCTTAAGGAGTTCCATCTTAGCGCCTTCAACAACATTACCATCCTTGTCTACAACACGACCACATACATTGACGAAATCACCTTCTGGTGTGTCATAAGATGTAACCTTAACATTGTCTACACGAACTGTATTACTGTTACGTGTATTCAGACCGATATAACCTGCTTCACTGGAAGCACCAGATACAGTATTCTTTAATACCTGCTGCTCATTGACCCATAATGTGACGACATTATCTCTGATTTCAGCTTTTAAATGCGTCTTCTGACCTGCATTGAATGCTGGACCATTTGTCATTGCGGACCAAGCATTAGAACCCTTGTTCCAATATTCTGTAAAGTACTGTGCTTTGTTATCACCGACACCAACATAGATACGGTCGTCCATATTCTTCGCTCTTAATAAGATACCAAGACGTACGCCATCTCTTTCTGGTGTGATATCCATTTCAACACAACCGTCCTTGAACTGAGGAGCAGCTGTTTCATATACGTTAGCATGTCCACCACCTGGGAAACTGATCTTTGTCTGACCATTTTCTAATGCAATGGATGTACTAGATGTATTACCAGCAAGGTTGTCCCATGTTGCTTTCTTTGCATCATCATAGTTGTTGCTGTAGTCAGCTTCTTCCTGTGTTGCTGGAGAGAGGACATAGTTCAGAGTGAAGCTTTCACCCTTTTCAACTACAACACCTTTATGAATTGGCTCATAACCTTCTTTTGTAACAGAAGTCTGGTATGCACCTGTTTCAACATTTTCAATTGTGAAGTGACCTTCATTATCTGTTGTAACTTCATGATCACCAACTGTAACTGTAACACCTTCTACAGGTTCCTTTAATGCTGTAACAGTACCATTGACGGTTGTTCTTTCTGTTACCATTGTAAAGTTAACAGTTTCTTCTTCCTTATCGCTAGAAGAAGTGATTTTCTTTGTATTTGTAGAATAGATCTTACTATCTGCTACAATTTCACGTTCACCAAAAGTGACACCAGGTAATACATAATTACCTGCACCATCAGTCTTTGTAGAAACTGTCTTCTTAGTCGCATTATCCTTTACAGAAATTGTAATACCAGATAATGGCTGGTTATTCTCTTTTGTAACATGACCTTTTACTGTAATAGCAACTGGATCTAATCCTTTGACAGCATCTTCCAGAGCTTTCTTAGCGGAATCGACATCCTTCTGAACAGCCTCGAAGTTATTTAATACTTCATTTGCTTTTGCAAGAGCAGAAGAGAATTTGTTCCAGCTTTCTGCTGTATAATTCACCTCAAAACGATTGCTGTTTGCAGCAACGAGCTCTTCTAAAGCAGCTGTCTGTGCATTGGACTTTTCGATTGTGAGGTTATCTAATACGAAATCTAAATAACCACCGAAGTTTGCTTCATTGCCCTTGGCACCCTGTGTATCTGCAGGATTCTTTGTAGAGTAAATACCAATCCATGTCTTATTGTCTGGCTGACCTGTGACACGCATCTTGAATGTCTGCTTCTTTACATTGTTCAGATCTGTAGCAGGCATTTCATACTGCTGGAAGTTCTGACCATTGCTTTCACCATTACCAATAACGAAGGAATATGTGTTATCGGAACCCATTTCATAATCGAAGCTTACATTATATGTAACACCTTCTTTGAAACGGAAGTTCTGAGGAATTGTCTGGTAAACAAGCTTATTACGCTGTGTCAGACCATTTGTCTTAACAGACCATGTACCATCCAGAACGTCATCTAATTTCTTAACGCCATGATACCAACCTGCCTGTGTATATGGAGCATGCTTTTCAGATAAGTGTGTTCTGTTGTCCTGAACACCTTCTACATCACCAATAACGAATGGGAAGATACCCTGTGGAACAGCTTCGAATGTCTGAACAAGCTTATCCTCTGATTCGAATGGGTTGAACTGGTTCTCTGTTTCTGTACCAAAGCCCTTACCACTCTTTGGGAACATGTTATTACTGATACGTACATCATCAAAATATGTCTTACCTGCACCAGCTTCACGACGGAGTGTCAGAGTAACATCTTTGCCCTTTTCCGGAGCTGTGAAGAATACATACATATTCTGGAAGTAACTTCCCTGTCCCTGTAATGTAGCATTGTTTGTATTATGTGCATAAGACTGTAAGTAGTTCTTAGCAATCGACTTCTCTGTATAATTGGAAATCTTCTTACCATCAACCGTTACTTCAATATATGCCTTAGAATCCGAACGGTTGTCTACACCGACATAAGCAGCATAGCCCTTACCTGGTTCAAGATCTGTCAATGTCTGAGTCAGAGCAACTTCATCTGTCTCACTACCAATACTGAGCATCATATTGTTAGCAGCACTACGGATGATTTCTGCACCTGCTGTATCACCTGTAATGTTCCAATGAGCAAGTGTGTTGCTGTTGAAGCCTGTATCAACTAGGTGTGCACCTTCACTCCACTTTAAATCGGAAGCGTGGATACCTTCACCCTTACCTGCCTTATGAAGAACATAAGGAACACTTGCTTCAGCATTGATTGTAATCTGATTACCAGAGATTGTAGCACGCTCATTACGAGCCACATTACCTGTTTCTGTTAATTCATACAGTTCAGCACCTTCCCAACCTTCTGGAAGAGTCCATGTTGTAGTGCCACCCTGCTGATTCCAATGATAGAGTTTCTGATCTTTATCTGCTAATGTCTGACCATTTGCATCCCAGAACCAAGGAATCAGATATTTTTCACCATCCATAATCAGACGGTCGTTGAATGTCATTGTACGTAAGCTATAGTCTGGACTATTACCATCGTTGGACTTTCTCTGTACAACGATTGTATTGGCTCTTTCATCATCCTGAAGAGTGATTTTCATTTCTGGTGTCCAAGTCTGTCCACCAACTGTTGTTGGCTGACCGTCTTCCCACTTCATGACTTTGTAATGCTGTAAGAACTTTGTAGAAAGGTTATCATCAAATAAGTTTGTGATATATCCCTTATAATCGTTACGTCCCTGCCAACCTTCAAAGTCTTTCATGTCATAACCACCAAGAAGTGGATTGACTGCTGCACCGCCATAAGAAGGATAGTCACCGATCCAAGAGTCTTTCTGGTGGTTACGGATGAATCGTGTGATCTCACTGTTAATACCCTTGTTGGAATATCCACCATATGTGAGGTCAGCTGCCCAATGCTGGAATGTAGAATCATATTCATTTGCATGACCCCATTCACTTGCTAATCTCCAACTACATGTCTGTGTGATTTCCTTAGCGAGCTGACGGGATGCCCATGTTCCGTTATCACCGGACTGACCATTACCCCAAACGTCTACATAAATGAAGTCGAGGTCATTGTTCTCACCACCGAGTTCGTTATATAAGTCAACAAATCTCTGTTCACGACCATGTCTTAAGTCATAGTCAGCGTCGATATTGACACCCTGGTCTAACCAGTTCCAACCATACTTAAGGTCACCGTTTGCTTCTTTGCGTAAACGATCTTCCTCAAAATACTTGGATTCTGGATATGTTTCAGAAGCGTTAACATGGATACCAAATGTAGCACCAATTTCCTTACCCTGGGCAAGGAGCTTCTTCATTTCTTCCACGCCACCGATTCTTCTACCGATATCCGCATAGTTCAGATGTCCAGAGTCATGACCTTCACTACCATAACCCTTCAGAAGAATGCTCTGACCAAGTCCATCTGTATTCAGATAAACTTTCTGCGCATTATCATATGTCATTAAGAATGGATTCTGCGCATGGCTGTTAAAGTTCATCGCAATACGAATCGCAACTCTATCTGGTACTGTTTCTGCACCAACTGGGTTGTTCATGATTGTACGGTATGCGATAGCACCATCCTGCCAGTCTACCGTTGCGTCATCGTTCTCATCACCTGTGATGACAACCTTTTCTGCAGGCATTTCATAGTCTTTGTTCTCAGCTCTATGATCCTTGTCTTTACGGTATGTCCAGTATGTACTACGAAGACCTGTTTCCTTTACGTTATCAACTGTCTTTGTTTCCGCTGTAACACGCTGCCAGTCGGCAGTGACATTGTTTTCAGAGTTACTCCAAAGACCAGCACTCAGATCATCGTTAGAGATGAACGCATACATATAACCCTGCTTGGCATTCTCTGCAATGGAAGCAACAGGTGTAAATGTATCACCGCTTCTTGTTGTGTTATTAGACATGTTTGCACCAGCAAGAGATGCATTTGCCTGATCTGCTCTTACACTGATGAGACTGTGGTTAGGAATATCAATTGTATAGACCTGACCTTTCTTCTCTTCAATCTTTGTAATGTTAAAGCTGAGTGTGTTATCTTTCGCTTCCATTTCCGCTGTGATAACCGCATTCACGCCATTTGCATTCACTGTCATTGTATAGACAGCTTTGTTATCGGATTCTTTATGGAATGTAACTTCTGGAGTTACTTCATTGTTGTTAATGACAAGTTTATCCAGTCTCTTTGTCTGACCGTAGAACTTCTTTCCATCGTTCTCTCCGCCCTTCATTGTATAGCCGAATACCTGAGGGAACTTATTCGAGATAGCGACTTCCATCTTTCCAGAAACGAGTGTATCGTCCCCTTCAAATTCTACATCTGCAGCTTTTGTTAACTGAATCTGTTCTACAGTGACATCATCCTTAACAACTTCAATGTCTTTCGATGCCCCTGTAAAACCTGATTTCGCTACAGAAACTGTATAATTACCAGCTTCTACATTCTGGAAAGTATAAGTTCCATCTTCCCCTGTTGTAACAGACTGATCACCTAATGTAACTGTAACACCGGAAGCTGGCTGACCATTTTCATCAACGACCTTACCAGATACAGTAGCCTTTACAATAGCAACTTCTTCTTTGAAGACTTCCCCGCGATTCTTCGTCTGAAGTTCCCATGTATCTTCACCTTTCGCAACAATGACTTCACCTTCGCCATTCTTGACTTGAAAATCTTTGAATAAGATATCGGATGTTTCTTTTCCATTCCAGGAACCGACACGGAAACCGATCTTACCACCCTTTAAAGCTTCGAATGCAGCATCTGTGATTTCAAAGTGCTGTGCATTCCCGTTGATTGTGATATCAAAAGCTTTACCATTCCACTTAATAGATACTGGAACTTCATCACCAGCCTCTGGTGGAACACCGACACCATTGATTTTTGGATACTGGTTCATTCCATCACCCTTAAATTCGTAGAACCATCCATCCTTGTTGTAGCCAATCGTCATGTAATGACCATTGTCTGTAATCCAAGGTCCAACATTGAAACGTGTTGTTGCAGAAGCACCCTTAGCCTTCAATGTGAAAGAGATTTCTCCCTTTTCAAGACCTACTGTATCCCTGTTAGTGTTAACAAGGATTGCGGCGTTACTTCCATTGTCGTTCTGTGTAGAACTGGAGAACTGACGCCATACTTCAAGAGCTGCACGCTCTTCTTCAGTCAGGACTGTTGTATCCTGTTCCGCATGTACTGTGAGCGGAGTCAGGGCAACAACCTGAGAAAGAACAATGGCCGATGCACAGATGCGCGTTAACCATTTGTTTTTTCTGTTTCTTCTTTCCATGAAATCCTCCTCAATGAGATTTGAAAATTGATGCCATTTTTTTATTTATTGTGTTCTCAAAAGAATCCTCCGCAGGTGATTTCAGATGATTCATTATTGAGCAAGAACTATAAATAAAAAGACGTACTCATTCAGTAAAGAGGAAAAAAAGTGCTTTGTCAACGCAATTACTTAACATTTTTGAGCAATTAATTTAAAACACAAGTAAAATTGTAAACGTTTACATTTTGCTAATGTGACCGCATACATTCTTGGGCTGTTATACTTAGTGTATTGCATTATTTGGTCATTACAGGACATATACCATCGCTTCGTTCGACTCTTTTGAAACGTTTGTCTATACCTACAGACAAGAATGTTTGTATACCATTCCCCGAAAAAAATTTTGCAAGACAAAGCACACTATAATATCCATTTTTTAACCATTTATTTTCCTATGTTCCGCAATTAATCTACAGTTAGATTTCTTGCACTAAAAAAGTTGGCACAAGAAATTGCACCAACTTTATCGATTATAAATATTACTTATTGAAATATCTATTGAGAAGACCAAGGAATGCCTTACCATGTCTAG
>CAUWDF010000093.1:0-6409 GCA_963557245.1 uncultured Bulleidia sp. | reverse complement strand
AGATGTTGCACTTAATTTGACAAATTACTTTTTCAATAAAAATAAACCTCTATATATATTATGTCAATTAAAAATCATCCTATAAACGAATTTGAGTTATAAATAGGCAAAAAAACTTGTAGAGAAACTCTAAAATGTACAAGCTATTTTCTGACGTGATACTTTAAAGAGGCAAAAAAAGAATATAGGAATGATATATTGACATACGAACTACTGATGTTAATATAAAAATATATTATTCGCATACATAGTCTATTTATTAGAGAGGAAAAATTATGAAAAAATTAATGTCCACTTTAGTAGTACTTTCAGCTTTATCGGCGACTATCACACCTATTATTGCCGAAACACCAAAATCCATTCGAAAAAATGAAGCCATTACAGAAACAGTTCAGCCTTGGATATTAGCTAGAAATATTCATAAAACATTTACAGATTCCGTTAATGCTCTTGGCACTTCCTATTCAGTCACTACAAATTTCTCAGGCACTATAACAATTGGTTCTGGAAATCAAATTTTATCTCATGATATGACTCATCGCGGTACATCAAGCGGTCCAACAAGCTGCGCACCTCAATGGAGAGAGATGAATTATCGAATGGATGGAAATCATCTTTATGTAAGTTACTATCCAGGAGTTATGGTAGGAGGAAGAACTTATTATGGAAGCAAAGTATCTAAAACACTTTACTAAAGCTAGTTTACTTTCTTTATCCCTTCTTTTTTGTGTAGGTTGTACTTCTGAGCCAAAGGCCTCTTATACTTTAGAACCACAAGATATTTCCATTATTAAAACAACACAAAATCATGATGATGTGGTAAAAGATAAGAATGGCAATCAATTTACAATAAAGATGAAAGATGGATGGTTATCCTATTCGGTTAAAAATTATAAAACATCCGCTTTTGATGCTATGCCAAAAGAAAATGAAATCAGTGGAAGTTACAGTCCAAATTCTGACAATAAAAAATTTGATTTGCTCGTGCAATCCTCCAAAGCCCCAGATACCGAGGGTAATCTAACCGCGCATTACTATTTTACTTACAATATGGATGATAGTGGAAAACTTGTATTACAAAAAGAGGGCCTTGAAGATTTTGTAAGCGATAATCTTGCGCAAGAACAAATTGACTATTTTGAAACAGATAAAGTACAGTCTCTATCAGCCGAATTAATAGATACATTAGATTCTTATATCCAATTAAAAGATACTAAATAATTTAAAACAATTGTGTAGCAGAAATGTCATCAAATGATATCGTAGGATTTCATAAAGAGATATAACTGCCTCTAAAATAATAAATAATACCAACAATAAGAAAAAAATCGATTATCACTCATCTAGTTCTGACTGTACCCAAAACCTAGATAAATCTAGGAGGTTGGGTACTTTTTATATGAAATATTCATGGGAGTTCAAATGGAAGTTGGTCGATAACTCTAAAGCTGGTATCAAAAATAGAAAGCCAGATCATGTAAAATGCAATGATAGGAAGTTTGATCTTACCGTTCGCCAGTATATAAGAATATATGAATCAACAGAACCGGAACTTATTGCGGCTCAGTATATTTTAGATCATTGTTTTATCATTATTAGATTGATCATTATTTTTGCTTTTGATGCTGAACAAGCTCAAGTGATTAAATTCTAGATACTGTTCTACAATCCATTTAAAACTCCTATAAAGAAATTACGGTTCTAGTATTCCTTTATGGGAGTCTTTATTAAAAAAGCTATCGTTCCTGTCCATTAGACATTTTAACGATAGCTCATACTAGATCCTTAATGATTAAATGCATCTGGTAGATCATTTTCTAATAAGATCGTATCGGCTACTGTAGCATTCGCCCAAATATATGCGAAGGCATCTTTTTCCGTCTTAACGACCTGAACATGATCCATATCATAGCCAGATTCTTTTAGACCTTCATAGATTGGTCTTGTCTGGATTTCTCCGACAAGGATAACTTCATCGGCTTTATCCTTCATCATTGTTCCAAAACGGCGATTGATCTCTGTCTGTTTTTCTCCAAGATCTATCATACCTGGAGTTACTATAATACGTTTTCCAGGCATACCCGATAGAACTTCGAGAGCCATCGCCGAACCAGTCGGATTAGCATTGAATGCATCATCAATGAAACGGAAACCATTAATCTTCTTTAATTCAAGACGATGTTCCACCTGTTTCATCTGCTTTGTCGCACGCTGAATAACACTCCATTCCACCCCTAAATGACGAGCAACCGCAACAGCAGATAAGATATTTAATATATTGAGTTCCCCTAATAATTTTGTTTCAAAAGGAATTCTTTCTTCTCCATGAACAACTACAAAACAGGATCCATGTGGAGAATACTCAATTTCTTCTGCTCGATAATCCACATCTTTGTTATGAATACCATAGGTTGCTGTTTCGACTTGATTCTTCACCTTCCAATTCCGGATGAATTCATTATCATAATTCATGACACCAAAACCATCTTTGGGTAACATTTCGATAATTTCCATCTTCTCTTTTGTAATATTTTCTTGTGAGCCAAAAGTATTGAGATGTTGTGGACCAACTGAAGTCACAACTCCGATCGTAGGTTCCACAAATTCCATCAGTTCCCGAATATCCCCAACGTGATCTGCACCCATCTCACATACAAATACTTCATGGATTGGTTTTAACATCTCACGAATCGTACGTGTAATGCCCATTGGTGTATTATAACTAGCTGGTGTCATCAAAGAGTTGAACTGCTCAGATAAGATTGCTTGCATAATATTTTTCGTTGTTGTTTTACCAAAGGAACCTGTAATACCAATACTGATCAAACGTGTATCTTCTTGTAAGATATGCTTCGCTTCCATCAAGAATTTTTTACGTACAGAAGCTTCAATTGGTTCTGTGATCCAATGCATGGGCCAAATGAAAATCCAAGGCATAAAGTATGCACTAACATAATAGAGACCACATAAATCAAAATGCAGCAGTAAGAATGTCATACCTATATATAGAATAGACATAACTACAATCTGTCGCTTAACTCGAGCAGTATAGACTAATGGTTTAATATATGTATTATGTTTCTCTGTAAAGAATAATAAGACCGTTGTAAAGACCATCAGAACAATTTCAATACTATTTGCTATAACCGAATTCCATACTGTCAAAAGAAGGACTGTCAGAACACACATGAGTAAATAGAAACCATTCTCATGCATCAAACGTTTGGCATTTTCTTTGATCCAAGCCCAATATCTACCTGTCTCATAACGATTCTGTTGGAAAATAAACAGAGCTCTTTTCAGTGGTACTATTGCCATTACCAACATCAAAAGTCCAAATACATATTTCATTCTGTTCCATCTCCTTTCAGAAATACGTCTAATACGGCATTAAAGCGATCTGGCTGATGCCAATACGCCCAATGATCATCTCCCTCAAAGATTGCTAAACCAGCATCTGGCATTTCTTTTTCCATCTGCTGTCCCATCCATAAAGGAGCTGCTGTATCTTGATCGCCCCATACAAGAAGAACAGAGCATTTAACATCTTTTAAAATGGAAGATACATCATCATTAACAACTTTTACAAATGTCGGTTTCATGATTCCCTTCGCATTCTTATAATCTTCAGAACCAGCATTCTTCTGTAATTCTTCTAATCTTTCTTTCTGACCCGTTACTTTTAGCATCCACTTGCCAGCTTTGTAAATACCTGTACGGATCTGCCAATCTAAACCATGTTTTGGACGGATCCCAGCCGCTCCTGTCAGACACATCTTCTTCACGTTGTCCGGATGATCTACCGCATAGCGTATCGCAACACGACATCCAAATGAATGCCCAATCAAAATCGGATTGGTAATCTGATTTTTTGTAATGAAATCAGACAAAAACTCCTCATAATCCGGTACCCCCCAAGCCTCTGTAGGATCGTCTGATTCCCCAAAACCAGGAAAGTCCAGACTCCATACATGAAAATGTGTACGAAGATGTTCTGCAATCTTTCCCATCATTTCTTTATTCTGTCCCCAGCCATGTAAAAGGATTACATCTTGACCAGAGCCTTCTTCTAAATAAGCGGTCCTTACACCACAAAAATCATTCAATATAGTCATATGCTTGTATATTGTAGCTGAAAAACAACCTTGCGTAAATGTTACTTACAAAATAAAGAACCGTTCTACTTATAGAACGGTCTTTCTTAACGATGTAACTTCTCTTTCTTCCACTCTTTACGATTGGATTCTTTCCAAATGCGGAAATATACACCATCTTTTAAATTAGAAGCTTCTACATGATATCCATAGGTTGAACATACTTTATATACAATGGAAAGACCAAGACCAAATTGTCCACCTGTACCTTTTTCGTAAGGATGGAATAAAGTTGGCAACCTATCCTCTTCGATTGGATCACCATCATTGATGACACATAGTTCATCTTCTTTTAAAGTGACACGAATTATCGTCTTTGCATAACGTAATGCATTATCAATTAAATTTTCAACCGTAATACGCCAAGGTTCCTCTTCCCCATGGAAAAATACTTCTTCTTTCGCATCCGATATCAATTGAATCTCTGGACGAACTACTTTTAAGGATAAGATAGCTTTCTCTATGACTGCATTCATCAAGAGTGTATCTCCCTTTGGACAACTATCTAAAAGATATCCCATCTTATTTAAGATAATCAGACTCTTTACTTTCTTTTCCAATCTATCCGCATGTTCGATGATAACATCAACAGATTTCTCTAATGTATCATATGGATAAATACCATCTTTAATTGCTTCACTATAAGATTTGATTGTCGCAATTGGCGTCTTTAAATCATGGGATATATTCTGAATCATTTCTTCTTTCTCACGATTTTGTTTGGAAAGTTCCGATTCCATTACCGTAAGTGCCGAAGCAACTTCGCCAATTTCATCATTTCGCTTAATATTCAACTCGGCAGGCTCATCATTCTTCAGTTTTGTAATATAAGCTTTAATCTGATTTAATGAGAAAATCAACGTACCAACCCATATTAGTAACAGAACGAACAGAACACTGATAATAAGCACATTCATCAGAACAACACCATTGATTAAAGATCTACGAAACCGGAGGCGATATGCATCCGACAACAAGGATACAAGATACCTACCATCTTTGAGCTGCGTCATAGAATATAGATATGTCACTCTCTTCACACTATCATCCACATCACTATGCACTAATGTTTCTAAAGAATAATCTTGTGTACCTTCCATAGAGATGACTGCACGTTGTTTCAGATCATCTTTTAACTTTTTAGGAGCGTCCATTCCAGCTGAAAAATCAATAGAATCTGTATTCTTGTTATAAATCAAGACACTAATCGAAGAATCATTTGTAGAAGGAATGGACGATAGTTCATCAGGATGCGTATTCAGATAGCTGATCATACTATTCTGTGAGTTATGTAACAGTTCATACATTTCTGTCTGTGAGAAATTATCAATGGCTGGATTCAAGAAAAAATAAACAAATCCAGCAAATATTGTCACAAACAGAAAGACAATTGTTAATAACTGTTGGGTCAATGTCAGCTCATTGATCCAAAGGCGCAGCCTTTTCATCCAAGTCTATAGCCGAAACCATAAATCGTCTGAATACTCAAATTCGGCATCTTCTTTCTTAATCTTCTGAGTGTATCATCTACAACACGATCACTACCAAAGTAGTTCTCTTCCCATACCTTCGCTAAAATCTGTTCACGTGGGAAAGCTGTGCCACGATTATTCACAAATAACATCAAAAGATCAAACTCTTTTGTTGTAAGATCGATTGTTGTATCACCTTCTTGTACGGTACGTTGTGTCTCATCAATATCATATCCATCTACCGAGAGATGTGTTTCTTCTGCCCCATAGACACGACGAATCAAATTATTGACACGTAGTACAAGCTCTTTTGGTGAGAATGGCTTTGTAATATAATCATCCGAACCCTTTTCTAATCCAATGATACGATCGAACTCTTTATCTCTTGCGGACATGAAAATAACCGGCACAACAGAGTCATGCATACGAATCTCTTCAATTAAATCAAATCCACTCTTATCTCCTAACATAATATCTAATATCCACAAATGAATATCATCATCTGTTGTATGTGGAAAAGCTTCATCAAATGTTAGATAAGAGCGTACTTCATATCCTTCTTTTTCTAGATAACGCTTGACCAGTTCATTCAAATCTTTTTCATCTTCTACGATTGCTATAACTTTTTTCATATATTTGATACAGAACGAATCTGTTTTACTCCTTTCTGTTCTCTTAAATATATTCTATTTTACCATTATATAAATGTCCTATACGAATATTTTATAATACAGATGAATTATCATTTTAAGTGCAACACTTATAAAAAATAAAAGTCCATGA
>CAUWDF010000092.1:0-6565 GCA_963557245.1 uncultured Bulleidia sp. | reverse complement strand
CTTCAACTGTTACCTAAAATATAGTGCATACTCTTTTTCACTTCAAGAGATATGCCCCAACAATAGAATATGATTTTTTGAATTTTTGTTCACATTGAAATGTAGTAAAAAAACTATATGCATGACGCCTATAGTTTTCAGCTTGTTGACAAACTATCAAAATTAAGACGATACAAAATCAACTGATAAAAAGTGGTGAATACACCAACTAATTTAGATATAATTTAAGATTAAATTCCTTAAAATACATCTTTTTTTAATATATTGTATTTCTAAAAAAATGACCGTTTGACAAAGGCCCTCATAAAGAGGGACTTTGTCAACGGTCTGATAGTTTTATCTTTATTCCGCTGGGATTTTCTCAATCGCTGCTCGTTCTTTCATAAATTTTGAACGTGCCATCAATTTGACATTTTCATCTTCAACACCATATTCTTCCGTCAAAGTGCGAGCTCCAGAATATAAGTTTGTACCAAGACCTAAACGATTTCCTGAGATTTCTGCACCTAAAGAGGCTAATGTAGTTGGGAATAAATCAAATGTAGAATAGACACGATAACTCTCTGGCATCGCATTGTCCGCAGAAGAGTTTAAGATCGTTGTAAAAACACGTCTTTGATAGTTCGGATCAACATCCGAACAGAAGTCCCCATCCATTGTCGGATGATCGCCTGTAATAACGATAGTAGTATTGGCATACCATGGTTGTGCTTTACACCATTCAATAAAAGAACCTAATTGTCTACTTGCACAAGAATAGACATCGGCATATGGATTATCCGGATGCTCATTTCCACAAAGTGCACATTTATATCCATCCTGGAAATGCGTATCTACAGTTAACATCGTTAAATTAAAAGGTTGATCAGAGTTACCTAATTCCGTTAATTTTTCCTGAGCAATCTGATAAAGATACATATCCTCAAAGCCCCACCATACATGATAATCATCGGTTGGAAGTCTATGAGCTTTTTGATTCGCTTCTAAATCCATGATTTCATAGTCCCCATGTGTCGTATAGTACAGCTTACGTCCTCCAAAGTTCGCATCACTACCGATTAACAATGTATTTTTATATCCATTCTGTAAAAGAACATCTCCCATTGTCGTCGTGGTACCAAAGAACTGAGACTGTGTATTCATAGAATTTCCATCCAGGCTTACTTTTAATGGAAGTCCTGAAGAACCCGAGAACATCGAACCAACGGTCCAAGTTGATCCCGATAGAGCAATCGCACCATTTATTTGTCCTGAATCACCCGCAAAGCTTTCATTTTCTATAGATAACTGTGTGAGTTCTGGAATGAGATTTTCATCAAACGCTCCCCCAACATCTTTGGAAGCAAATGTTGTCTCCACCGATTCTAAATAGATATAAAGCAGATTACGTTTCTGTTCTGGGAATGTAATTTCGGTTGTGGCAGGATCGACATAATTCTGTTCAATGAACATACGATTCTCTTTTGAGTTTGCTTTTAAATAAGCCTGAACATCTAGCTTTGTATAGATAACTGTAGAAGAGAAAGCAATGAGGATTGCCGCAAGGACTGTATAGATTTTCTTGCACATACCTTTACGTTCCTTTAAAATCCAATAGAAAAAGAAACATATTACAAAGATAACCACAGAAGGTAACAGCGCTGTCCACAAATAATCTTGAATCATTTCAACATTCGTTCCCTCAATTGGCGCTGTAATCTGATAAATCAATTCATCCAAGTTCACATTCGGAAATGTCTTGAATAACCAGAACATACTAAATAAGAATAATATTCCAAATGCTAATAAAAACATTGTTAGTACACTTGTTACAGTAGATTTTTTTTTATTTGATCTATGATTGGATTCTGTCAAATTTCCATCCACCTTTCTTTTTTATCATTTTGAAGTTTAACATGTTATTAACGTCGTAACAACGAAATATTAATATACAATTAAAATTTATCCGAAACAAAGAAAAAGACATAGGTCAAGTTACCTATGCCTTTTCCCCATTGAATAGAAAGAGGATTAATGTTTCTTCTTTGTAAGAGCAAATGCACCACCTGCAATCACAATTGCGCCAAGAAGTAAACCAATTGATACAGCAATATTTGTTGTATCACCTGTATTTGTTCCAGACTGTGGCTTTGTTTCCGCATTTGGTTTCTGTGGATTACCTTCTGGTTTTGTGTCTGGTTTTGAATCAGGGTTTGATGGACCTTCTGGTTTTGGTATATCTGGTTTCACTTCTGGTTCTGTTGGTTCGTCTACAACTGTTGGAGTACGATAGGCTCTCGCTAATGTACCTAATGTATCTACATCTGCATCTTTTGTTGTAGGAATCATTGTGAATTCCCATTCATAAACCTTATCTGTTGGTAACTGGTAGTCTGGACGAGGGCCAGGACCACAAGTTGCGCCACCAGTTCCAAGAGAACCGTAGTTCACACTGAGTATTGTCTCATCACGTGGAGTCAGACCATAAATGTGTGTAACAGCATTCAGATCATCTGGAGTGAAGTGTAATGCGCTTGCTTCCACCTTATCTTGTGCAGCAATCAAAAGTGCATTATTACTTGTATCACTCTTAACAGACATCCACTTAACATCCGTTAAGTTTCCTGTGTCATCTACCTTTAAGAATGGGTAGAAGAAGTCGGATACAGTACTGTTGTAAATACCTTGTCTCGCATTTGTCTTACGGTCATTGAATGTTTCAACTGGTCCGTTACCGTACCATGTAACGTTCTCATAACCAGCTGGTAATGTCATCATAGAACCGACACGGATAAATCCGTCCATTCCACTCTTTGTTGCATCTACAGACATCTTAACTGAAACTTCTCCTGTACCATTGATTGTATAGATAATCTTTTCGGTTGTTTGAATCGCACGTGGGAATGTAAGATTTGCTGTGATGGTCTGCTGACCTTTATTATTTGTCGCAACATCGATAGATGTTACTTCAATCTTCTTTTCTACATCTTTCCATCTATAATCAAAGGATTCGGAATCATTTTCCACAAGTCCTCTCCAGAAGTTAGGAGTTGGACCTTGTTCGATTAGAACTTCATTGTTATATTCATAATCCTTCATTGTACCTGTCGACTTATCGATTGAGAACTTGAAGTTTTCACCAAAAATCTGGAATTCCTTATCGCTTTCTTTGATTTCAACACCCTTATTACTAATTGTAGGTGCTGCCTGTTCTACTGCGACTGGAACGGAAATCTGTTCCCAAGAGAGTTCTGTACCCTTAGGAGCCCATTTTTCATCTTCCGCAAGGTTAACAGAAAGATTCAAATAATATTCACTACCTGCTGGAATTGTTTCCGGCATTGTAAATGGCACATGAATTGTACCAGTTGTCTGTGGAGCGACATCCGGATTTTCAACGATACCGGACTGAATTTCTTTACCATTTTCAAGTAACTGCCATGTGACATCATAATGATTAAGGTTAATGAAGTTACTTTCGTTATATACATTTACAAGTCGTTTGTTGAGTTCTTCTTCATTTGCGGACATCCAGAAGTTCTTGTACTGATACTTCACTTCCATCAGCTCAGGCTGTGGTTCTCTATCCGCACTCACAAGACCATTCTCACAGAAGCTTCCACTGTTTGGATAATCTCCCCAGTCTCCGCCATAACCATAGAACTTGCCCTTGATCTCATCTTTGTATAAGTTTGTATGCGCATTATCTGTAGCATAGTAGTCCCAAGTCTTTACTTTTTCCTTTGTATGACCATCTGCGTAATCTATCCATAATAGAACACTTGGATCCGTTGCAGGAATGGCAGGATTGGAAGAGATCTGTCCATTAATTTCTTGTTCATTCAAAGCACGATTATAGATTCGAGCTAAAGAAATCTGACCATTGAACTTACGTCCACGGAAAGCATCATAACCGATACCAACGGGAGTATCACTATCATCAATCTTATCTTCAACTTCCGCAGTAGCTACCTTCTTACCATCTACATAGATAGCCATATTACCTTTTTCGTAAACACCAACAATCTGATGCCATTCATTTAACCAGTTCTCTGGGAAATCGCATGTGACAGACTTTGTTTCTCCATTTGCATAAACGTAGAATTCCAGTCCTTCATTCTCCCCACCCTGTGTCTTAAGTCCGACCTGTGTGAGACCTTTCGATAATAATACTTTATTTGAATATTTCGAGGTTGGATAGACAACCGCTTCAAATGTAAACTCTTTACCTGTTCCAGAAAGTGCTTCATTGAATTTGTCATCCTGAGCCATCACCGTATAGCCACCAAAGGATGTTCCACCATTTAAACTTCCTTCCCCACTATCCGTTGCCCATGTTTTTTCTCTACCGATTGCTGTGCCTTCCACACCAGTACGATCTTTAAGCTTATATTCATAACCAGCATCTTCTAGATCCACAACACGTGCCTGATCGACCCAGTCCCAAATGAAGGCACCTAACATATTATCGGAAGCACGGAATACATCCCAATATTCTTTCAAGTTACCAATGGAATTTCCCATACCATGTGCATACTCACATAATACAAATGGAATCTTTCCTTCGCCCGCTCTTTCTTGGGTTGTTTCGATATCTCTATACATGTTACTGCCCATATCCGTTCCGAGCTTATCATCTTGGCATTCGTTATGAACCATTCTTGTTGGATCATGATCTTTGAAATACCAAATCATATCGCGGAAAAGACCATTCGCAGCATTCGGATCATCGGTATAGACCATTTCATTCCCTGTAGACCAAATGACAATCGCTGGATTGTTCTTCAGACGCTGGTAAGCCGTTGCGGTACGATCCATACCAAGTTCATAGAAGAGACCATTCGCTTCTACATTATCCATTAATTCATGACTTTCCATGTTTGTCTCACCAACCATGTAGAGACCATATTCATTACATAACCAATAGAAATAATCATCATTACTATAATGAGAAGTACGAACTGCGTTCAAGTTGTTCTTCTTCATCAGATCGACATCTTCACGCATTGTCTCCTGTGTGACTGCTTTACCATAGAATGGATCCGTATCATGACGATTCGCACCCTTCAGTAATAAACGCTGGCCATTGATCTTAACCGTTTCCCATTCGGTTGTTGTAACATGATAGTTCTCATCTACCTGTGTAGATGTGAAAGTAAGTTCACGGAAACCTAACTGTGTAGAAACTGTTTCAACAAGGTCTCCATTTTCATCTAATAGATTCAGAACAAGTGCATATAAGTTTGGATCTTCTGCAGACCATAACTTTGGATTCTGAACAGTTGTTTCAATTTCTACAGTATTTGTTGCAGAAGATTGTACTTCTGTAATAGGAACAGATACACTACCTAAAATTTCATTGCCATTACGATCAAAAGCCTGTGCATTTAACTTATAGCCATCACGTGCATGACTTGAAAGATTACGAATATTTGCAGAGACTTTTAATGTACCATTCGTAAATGTTTCATCGAGATCTGTACGTACGGTATAGTCCTGAATCTGCATGAGAGGTGCAGAAGTTAAATATACATCACGGAAAATACCACCATCATAGATCATATCCTGATCTTCGAACCAAGTACCATCACAAAACTTATGTACTTCTACCGCTAATGTATTTTCTCCTTCATGAAGATAATCCGTAATATCAAAATGATGTGGACTATAGCTATCTTCACTATATCCGACTTCTTTTCCATTTACATAAACATAATAAGCAGATTCAACACCACCAAAATGTAAATAGACACGTCTACCTTCGTTGAACATCCTATTGTCAACATCAAAAGTCTTACGGTAAAGTCCTACTGGATTATAGTTTGTAGGAGCTGCCGGTACGACTACATTTGGATCATAATCTGTTTGGAACGGTTGCGAAATATTTGTATAGATAGAAAAATCAAATCCATCTCTTGTCCAACTCTTCGGCAGTTCAACCGATTTCCACCCATCTTCCGCTCTCTTCTCATAATCGACATTCATAAAGCCATCGGTTCCTAAGAACTTCATAGCTTCATCCTGGTTCTGTACTACAGTCAAATCCCAAGGCTGTCCTTTTCCTGTTAATAGCTTAAAATAATCGGAATTTGTACGAGCATTATAGTCCCATACACCATTCACTGCACTCTCAGCATTCTGATAAGGAATGACATTGACAGATGCCTCTTCACGATTGATAGCGAAGACATCCTCGCCATGGACCGTCTTTCCGTCCAAGTCCTGGTACTTTGTTCCTGTCCACTCTTTGTGTGTGAACTTCTTTCCGTCCACATCGGCTTTGATCTCATCGGCTGGTTTCATAGTATCATTTGCTGCGGCTAAAAGCATAGCAGTGATCTGTGGTTTATTCATACGTTGCGATATATACATAAGATTTTTTCCAGCTAAATTCTTATGTATCCTTACTCCTTTCCTAATCGTTAAGTAACTTGTCGTGAACTTGTCTATAGTTGTGTCAGGATAAGAATTCAATCCATCGGTTGTTAGCGCTTACATGTTATCAAAATAAGAATCATATGGATTTTCTAACCTAGTGCGCTGTATTGTTGATATTTAACTAAATATTTATAGCTATTATAGCCGC
>CAUWDF010000091.1:0-6680 GCA_963557245.1 uncultured Bulleidia sp. | reverse complement strand
GTAAATAAGCCACGATCTTAAATTCGATATTTTTTACAACTCCTAAACTCCCGTTTAGGTATTTTAGTAGGAGTATTAGGGATTGGTATCGGTATTTGGATTTTTCAGAAGAAAAAATTGAAAAAGATAAATTGATTTCGAACCTTTCATATATCAATTTCGATATTTTGAAAGGTTTTTATTGTGGATAATTTACACGTTGAATTGTTATATAATAAAATAAATAAAAATATGATTTAAGAGGAGTAGAATATGGCGCAGGATTATCCAGCACAGGTGAATCTGTATGATGTCTTTGAAGTGGTTCTAAAAGGACCAGAAGATAGTGGATTATTTACTGAACAGACAGTATGTGGTGTCTTCACAGGAAGAAATGAAAGTGTTTCCGTGCGTGGTTTCTATGATGGGGATGGAAACTATCGGATTCGTTTTATGCCTTCTTACGAAGGAAGATATAGTTTTACATTAAATGCATCTTTTATTAAAGGAATGCTGTCTGGTGTTTTTTATGTGGCACCATGTGAGAGAACAATACATGGTCCTGTAAGAGTGAATGAAAAATATCATTTTGCTTATATGGATGGAACACCTTATTTTCCATTTGGAACAAATATTCAAGATTTAGTGACGACACAGAATAGTACAACACTTAAGAGTCTCCGTAGAGCCTCGTTCAATAAAGTACGCTTCTTATTTCCACAACCAGGAATAGATGGCACAATTGTATTAGAATCTTTACGTAAAACCGAAAAATGGATTGAAGTATTAGCAGGAAATGGACTCGAGACAGAATGCGTTCTTTTTCATGATTTATCAATGTATGAAGAGAATGATGAGACATTTTCCCTCTTTACAAATTATATTTCGTATATCATGACACGATTTGGAGCGTATCGAAATATTTGGTGGTCTCTTGTGGAAATAGATCATGGTACGACAAAAGAAAAGAATCTGATACATAGATTGGTAGAAACAATCAAGAATCTGGATCCCTATGGACATTTATGGACAATGATGAATGGCAATCGTATTTATGGAGAAAATGAATATCCATTTACACATTTGAGTATTCGTGGGAATGGTTCGGAAGACATTCAGGGATTACGTGAAAAATATCAATGTCCAGTTATTGTGGATGAATTAGGATGTGAAGGAAACTATCCATATGAATGGAACAGTCTGATGGCAGAAGATCTTGTATCACGCTGTTGGAAAGTATGTATGCAAGGTGGTTATCCAGGACATAGTGAAATGTATATTTCGGATGAAGATGTCTGGAGTATCAATGGTGGTGCTCTGGAAGGGAAGAGTCAGGCTCGATTAAAGTTCTTATGTGCATGTATTAACGAAATGCCAGATTACAATATTACAGTGCGTGAAACTTCAAGTGGATATGTAGCTGCTATTCCAGAAGAAGAGAGTGGTCATGCGTCTTGTTCGAAATATCTTTATTATTTATCGAACCGCTGTCCAGCTTATCAAGATTTATATATTGATGAGGATACAAAGTTCGCAGTTGATATATTAGATACATGGAATATGACCTGTACGTTCCAAGGTGTTTATTCGGGTCATTTCCGTGTTGAACTTCCTTCTCGTCCTTACATGGCTGTTCTTTTACGTTATCCAACGGAAGAAGAATATGCGCGTACAAAAGAAACAACAAAAGAAGAAAAGACGAATTCCAAAGAGGATATTCATCCTCAAGAAGAAATAGATGCTTTTGCAAAGACACAGATTTTGGAGATGCCAGATGATGAGTCCGATTATATGGAAGCGACTGAAGTGCATGATCATACGCAGAGACTTTCTGTCCAAGATTTATCTATTGAACAAAAAGAAGATCCAATTACAATGACATCGACAATGGAATTGGATTCGAAAGAGGTTCTTACGGACTCAGATCCCGTAGAAACCGAAGAAGCATTTATGGATGATGATGAATTACCTAGTATTGTAAAAGATGGTAGTATTCATGAAAGAGATTGTGGAGAAGCTACATTCGGATATTCTGACGATAGCGAATAGTGCAATGCAAGCAAGTATGTCAGGTACTTCTGTAAAGAAGTACCTTTTTGCTTTATGGGCGTATAACCATGTTGAGCACATAGTGCGAAACGAAAAACATCCGTTTTACGGGTGGTTATGATTTGGAAATTGAATTTGATCAATCATGCGGATTATATGATCGGTTGTCTTCTGGATTTGTTTTAGAGAATGATTCATAGAAGAGAGATCTTGTTGAGAGGCCCATCCTGCAATATAGGGAAAGGAGTATTCTGCTGTATCGATGCCATAGTGATGACAAATACAATAAGCAATACTTTCGGCTTCGATTTTAGAATCTTTGTGGAGAAGAGAATGGGCAATTTCGTGTATTTGGGTCTTAATTGTTTGTATTTCACTTAGGTTATCCCGAATAAAGATTTGATTGGAAGTGCAATCATAATATCCTTTTCTTTCCTCTTCCCATGTGGAAAAAATGAGCGGACAAGGCGAGACTAGTTTTAAACAACGACAGAACTGTGCATAGTTATTCACATTTCCATGAAGTTCATCAAACATATATTTGGGAAGTTCTTCTCCCGCTGTCTGACGAATATCGAATACAGCAACGCGACGATATCCAGTGATGAAATAAGTGTCGATTCCATCTTCTTCGCTTTGTTTTTTGCGTATTGGAGCAAGGATATAGATTGCTTTTTCACCTTTACGGACGTTACGATGGAATTTCAATTGCCATGTGCGATAGCTGGCTACGTAAGTAGCTTGCGGATCTTGTTGATAGATTAAAAAGATATTGTTGAAACTGTAATGAGAAAAGTGAGACATGATTTTTAAATAGTTTTGATAAGATTCACTGGAATATATTTGGGGGATGTTCTGTAAGATCGTTTCGATCATTTGTTGCGTTGAAAGATTTTTGTACATAAGGATCACCTCATAAGATTTATACCCCCAAAAAGAAAAAGCTTCTAAGATAGAAGCTTATAAGTTATGGTGATGAAAGATCTTGTCCATAATCGTTGGATAAGATTCCAGTGAGAAGTTCTGGATGGATTGTTCTTGTGTGCCATATTCTGCAATATAACCATGTAACCATACAGACATACAGATAGCTTGGTATACATCTTTTGTCATGGATAATATACCTGTTAAGATACCAGTCAATAGGTCTCCGCTACCAGCTTGAGCAAGGGCTTGATTTCCACTTTGGTTGATATAACAGTCTCCACTTGGAGAAGTGACAATCGTATGTGGACCTTTGAGAACAACATAGACATGATGTTTTTTTGCAAATTGCATTGCAAGTTCTATCTTGCGGTCGTTAACCACTTCAATAGGAAGATTTAATAGTCCAGCAAATTCTCCGATGTGTGGTGTCAAAATGACAGGTTCTGTTACAAATCGTAATAGATATGTATTGTGTTCTAGGAGTCGTAGACCTTCCGCATCTAATACAACCGGGCATTTCGCATTTTGTAAGATGAGATCCATGACATCTCTTTTCCGTTCCATTTGACTAGCTCCACTACCGAATCCGATTGCGGTCGCTTGTTGGATAATCGGAGAAAGAATCTCTCGGTAGTTATCTTTGTGGAATGGATGGAAGACAGGAGTGATATGTTGACTTGCAACAATTGGATAGATACATTCTGGAATTGCCATATGAATATAAGAGGAACCAATGGTACGAGCGCCAATAATATTTAAAGATGCTGCGCCGGCAGTGCCATAGCTTCCGCCGACAAACAAAGTTTTCCCATACGTTCCTTTATAGGAATTTTCTTCTTTATGAGGAAAGTATTGGAAGAAGAGTTCTTCATTCATTTCA
Source organism: uncultured Bulleidia sp. (assembly GCA_963557245.1). Taxonomy (GTDB): domain Bacteria; phylum Bacillota_I; class Bacilli_A; order Erysipelotrichales; family Erysipelotrichaceae; genus Bulleidia. Next base: position 2,845 of record CAUWDF010000091.1, on the reverse strand, counting down.
TTATATGGTGTTGTAGAATGTTTCGTCAGTCCGATATCGAGACAGATGCATTTTTTGAATAGCTGATGTTCTTTCCTTAACATGTGGAAAGGCTTTTTATATTGTATTGCATAGGTGATATCCGAACGGATAGCATCACTATCGACATAACCGGTATCACATTCACTGCCGGAATTCAAATCAATACTGACAACTGGTTTTCCACATTCGTTGATTTTGCGGAATAGGGGGCGAATATCGGAGGATAGTTCGCCATGATAGCTAAAGCCAAAAATAGCGTCCACAATGAGATCACATCGCATGATACAAGAATCTAGATCTTTTTTTGTAAAGCAATTTTTTTTAGGAATGGCAGTATAGGCTTGCATAGCCGCATCTGTATTTGGTTCTCCACATAGAAGGATGAATTCTGTATGGATACTTTTTAAAGCTGTTGCAAGTATTGCCCCATCCCCACCATTATTTCCGTTTCCAGCAAGAATGAGTAAGTTTTTGCATTGTGGATAATCTATCAGGATCTGTTCTGCTAATTTTTGGCCGACTTTTTGCATGAGTATATAATCTCTTTGTCCAGAATCTTTTTCGATTTGTTTCATTCCGTTCTTATTGATGATCATTTTATTTATCTTTCCTGAGATAATAGTAACACAAGCGTAAGAATATAGCTTAAAATCAGTAAAAAAACCACTGTTCACTTATGTTTTATTGAATTAATGCTATAATGAAGAAGAATTACTAAGGGAGGTAATTATATGGCAGCAAAGAAAACAGGTTCCACTACAGTTAAGACAACTGCTACAAAAAAAGCCGCAGCTCCTAAGAAAGCTACGACTGTAAAAAAGACAGCTACAAAGAGAACATGCAAAAAGCCATCTAGCGAAAAAGTAAATGTCACTCCTGTAGAAGTTGTAAAAGAAGAAACTGTAAAAGAAGAACCAGTCACAACAACGACACCCGTTAAGAAGGCTGCTGTAAAAGTGGAAGAGCCTAAGAAAGAAGAGATTGTCCACAAGAAGTCCGTTAAGGATTATGAAGATATCATTAACTGGAAGAAGGGCGAAGCTCATGCAATGGATTGGCTCTACATTGAGATTAATGCAGGTGATCTCTTAACGGAAGTAGAAGCAGGAGTAGATAATCTTGCTACTACATGTCAGGCAATTTTAAATTGTATGCTTGAAGGGGATGGATTTATCGTTGAACCATCTGAACCAAATAAGGTAAACAGTTCATTAACCGTTCGTTACTACTGTGATAACTTATCTCAGGATCGTAGAAAGTATTTTATGTAAGTATCAAAAAGAGTTCTTAAGGGAACTCTTTTTTTGTGAAATTCTAAGTGATTATGTTAGAGGGAATGTTCTTTCATTCGTTATTTTTGAATACTAATTTTGTTAAAAAGATACTGACAACGCATGCATATAGGATTTCAGCAGTTCCTGTAATCGATAGATGTAAGAAACAGAATAAGATGGATGGAATACATGCGAAGAGATATTGTTTTAAAAGATTTGGATAGAGTGTGGTACAAGAAACATATATCCAGTTATATAGGAAGAAACAGATATAGGCACAACTGACATGGAGGGAAGATAAAAGTTCTCCCGATTCTTTATAAGGAATAAAAGTTGTGAGTGCTACAAAGAGATTGAATAAGAGGAAAGAAATTTTACGGTGTTTGAAAAATTTTGTAGCTCGTAATAAAAGAAGATCTGTCCATATCCATAAAAGGAATGTTAAGAATAAAGTCTTTAATTTTGTGTGCGGATCATTCAAAAGTCCTGTATAGTTATGGATATACATTTTTTCTTTGAAATAAAGAAATAAGAAAAGAAATGGAATAACAAAGTATCCGATGAACGCATACCATTTTTTTGTTCTTTTTGAGATTGTTTTTGACATAATGAGAATTATAACTTCCGGAGGAAATATATGAAAGTAGGATATCAAGGAAATCATGGCACATTTAGTGAGATTGCTGCACTCGACTATTTTGTAGGACAAAGTTTTGAACCCTATGGATGTCGTAATTTTGTGGAAATTATGGAGAAAGTAGAAGCCGGGACGTTTGATTATGCGGTGATACCTGTAGAGAATACGACAACTGGTATAATTTCTCGCTCCTATGATTTGTTCTATCAATATCAGATTCAAGCGGTTGGGGAGATCAATGTGCCGATTCGTCATAACTTGATAACCGTTTCGGGCGCAAAGATAGAAGAGATACAAAAAATATATAGTCATCCAGAGGCACTCTCTCAATGTCAGGATTTTTTCTTCACACATCCCTCTTTTATACCATGTACTTTTCAGGATACAGCGCGTTCGGTCAAATATGTAAAAGAATGTGGCAATCCTACGATTGCTGCAATAGGGAGTTGGCGTGCAGCAGAATATTATGATTTGCCGATTGCCAGGAAAGATGTACAAGATTCCGATTGCAATATTACGCGTTTTTTAGTTGTGACAGCACATTCATATCAAGATCAGGAAGCAGATAAAACTTCCTTGATGGTTGTTCTGAAACATCGTCCAGGTTCTCTTTATAATATCTTGGGAATCTTAGCAAAGAATGGAATCGACATTGTTCGTCTAGAATCGAGACCGATTGTGGGAAAACCATTTGAATATCGTTTCTATATTGATTTTTATGGGAATTGTTGGAAACGAGAGATTCAAGAAGTTCTTCATGAAATGGAAATGCGTTGCGAGGAAATGAAAATCATTGGATGTTATAAAAGTTTTAAAAATGTTTAATTTGTATACGACACGCAGTTGTAGTACTATAAACCTAACTTTAGGAGTTTAAGAAAATAAAAATAGCTTTAGAAGGCATAAATATGCC
>CAUWDF010000090.1:0-6916 GCA_963557245.1 uncultured Bulleidia sp. | reverse complement strand
AAACGAAATTATAAACTCACATTAGATGTTGCACTTAATTTGACAAATTACTATTGCAAAAAACTATATTCACTTTTTCTTTTGCTAATTCCACCAAAAGATATGCCGTCAATGAAACCGATGTTGATTCAATAATCAACATCGATATTTCACTGATTAAAACTCTAATGATTTCTTCGTTGCTACGAATACATAAATATCCCATTTTATAGTCAAGCTTAGCTGTTTTACTTATAACAACCGTTCGCCATCCCATAATGTCAATCCCCGATTATTTTTATTTTCTGTTCATATAAACCAGTAACAGATTGATTGATTAAATATACAGAATCAAAATTAGATAGCTTATTGCTCTTTGTAATTCTTGCCACAGTTCCTTTACCATTCAAAAGTTTTAAACTGGTCCATGTTTTATTACATTGAAAAGTCTTCAATATTTCAAAAAGAATAGTTGCTTGCTCATATATATTTAACGAAATAAACTTTTCTTTACATATCTGTAAATATTCAACTAAATTAGTTGCAAAAGAAACATATGGTTTATTTTCCCCTTTTTCAATAAAATAATTGTACATTTCCAAATTTTTTTCTTCAGAAATTCCTTCAACAGAAGTTACCGGAAGCATATTTTTTTTAACGCTGCATCTTTCGTAATATTTTTTTAATTTCTTTAAATAATCGGCCTTTTCATTATCGATTGCCAATTGATACAATTGAAAATACACGTTCTGATTTCCTGTCCTACTTGAAAAAGCTAATCGAGTACCGTCAATCTCAAAAACCGAATTAATTAGCACCTTCTTTACCATAATCTGTGAATTTGTGTACCCAAGAATTTCTTTACAATATTTCTCTGGATTGGATTCATAATAATCCACATCTTTCAAATATACTGGAGCAAGCGTAATAACTTCCTCTCTTTTCTCAACATGCTTAACAATGCAGTAAAAAGTTCCTGTCAGCTTGTTGTATCCACCATATTTATTAATGTCTTTTCCGACTTTGGTTGGCAACTGTCCACTACCCTTTTTCATTATATTCAAATCATACAATGCACCTTTTTGTTGTACTAAAGCATGCGTAATAATAGGAGTGTTTCTAAATACGTTCTTATATACGGTCGCAAATGTACCAGATAACTGATTCCTATATTCTTCTTTATTCTTAGAACGTCTATACTCTCGCAGTTCTTCTTTCGTAGGAGCAACCCAAGCATTTTTCACATCATAATCAAACACTCTATTCAAACTATATTTCTCATCACGGATCCTCTTAAAGAATGCCTTGGTAAATTTTGTATCATATACATTACCTACAACAATGTTTAAATACGCATCTTTCGCATGATGAAAATCATTGATATCTCTGAACTTCGGAATTGCGAAGTCTTTGCGGAAGTCTGTTACATTTCCTGCTTTAGAATAGACGATCATTGTATTTGGATACAAGGACTGTAAAACAGTAGCTAGAGCTTTCGTAGACTGTTGCGTTTCTACTAATTGACGTGCGATAAATGAAGAAAGTTCATCTTCTGTTAACTCTGTGCATCTCTTAAGACGTTCATACTTCTTACCACTGATCAGCTGACGATTAAATAACATGCTCCAAAAAGGTAACATCTTATTTCTGATTGAATCGGATATTGGATAAATATCTGTTTTTGAGCGATTCAATTCACTCTTAACTAATACTAAGTTATCAAAACTATCATCTTTAATCTTTGAACGAGGGAAAATATGGTCAATATCATATGTTTTATCATTGCATAAGAGCATATTCAAATCGATTTTCTCCCCTGAATACATACATCTGCCGAACTGCGTGTAATAAAGATATAACTTTTTACTTCTTAGTTTCTCTTCTGATTCAGATTCTAATTGTTCATATAATTCACCTGCATCTTTCTTACAAGCTTTATATAGATTGATCAATTTCTGCTTTCTGGATTCACTACGTTTATTCTTTAAAGAATCGTCGCCACCTCGCGCCATTTCAATAAATATCTTCTTAGGTGCCGCTTTGTTAATATCTACAATTTCATCTACAACACGTAATGTCTGCCAGATACTTCTTTTGACACTTGGCGAAACATACATTTCATCTAACTGCTCATGAATCGATGTGCTTATACCATAACGATCATTTTTGTATGTTTCTGCATTTTTAGCGAATTCATACTGATTACTTAAAAGCTCCATTAAGTTCATACTCTCATTTCTGAGCTTATCCATAATGGAAAAGACTTCACCATTTTTATCTACATGATTGATTTCTGTAAGGAATGATCTAGATAATCTTCCCCAGTCTTTATATTTCAATCTAAGAATATATTTAATATCGTTTTCATCTAAGCCATGTGTATTATTTTCAAGCCATTTACGGAGCATCTTTTTATCGGAAGAATAGATAAGGATCGTTTGAATGATACGTTCGACCTGTTCTGTATCATTATCTGTTTTTTCTAAAATAGCTTTAAAATCATGGTACGATTTGAGCTTTGAATGCAGTGTCGTGTCTACCCCTGCGATAAGATCCTCTTTTTCCATGTATCCATTAGAAAGCAGATACTTTTTAAGAGATTTGATCGTTACCTGTTTAGAGTTATTTTTAAATAGATCTGCATATATTCTTTGCTTAACTTCCGTTGTGATACGGACTCCATTGATAGTGATATTATTGATTTCGTTCAGTACCATGAACTCACTATATAGCAACGAATTCAATGGTAGGACTGCGTCTCCAGTATATGTACAACGTCCGACTAAATCTTCCATAAACTTCTTTGCACACGCCTCTTTATCTACTACCTCTTCGAAGTTCCAAGGATAGATCTTGTCATCCGTTCTCTGAATCCATGCATGTTCGGATTTTGGGTTCAATGGGCCGACATAATAAGGAATTCTAAATGTAAATGTACTGATGATCTTATCTTTTACAGATAATCCTTTTTTATCTTTTTCATTTAAGAATGGAAGATAGCTCGATGCGTTCTTTAAAATCTTCTTCAATTCTTTTAAGTTTACTTGATATGGAACCAATCCATTCTCAATACCTTTTAATTTTGTTAAGAATGTATTGTTCGCAATTTCTTCTGAAATTCTATATTCATCTTCTGTATATTCTAGAGTATTTTTTTCTGTATCAGAAATATCTTGCTTCCCTTTGTTAATATCGATAAATGTCTTCAAGAACTTACAGAATGATTCTTGATTACAGTTCTTACTTTCACTCTTGCTGATATAAGAAACAAAGTTTCCCTCGGTCTTTTTATCTTTAAAGATCAAGTCATAAGAATCTGGGCAGTATTTTTTTACATACTCTTTTAAGATACGTAGATCCCGTTCATTTTTCTTATACAGTTCAACTTTCGCATCACTAATATATAAATGATCGCCTAGGACCTTTACCAATCTTGCTGCATCGAACAGCTCTTTTGCGCTAAGGATTAGATCAATCTTTTCATCTAGTTCTTCTGTGAGAACATCAATTTTTTCATCCATATCATTCAATAGAGAAACTGACTTTTCTTCAACATCTTTTAGAGTTTCATCTTTAAATAACTTTGCCAAAGTTACTTTTGCGCCTGCCAAAAGATCGATCAGAGACGAAAGATCTGCTACATCCTCAACATTTTTATCAATTTTACCGTAAGATTTTTTTAATTCTGATTTTTTATTTGTAATGGTATCTGAACTTTCAAGAATCTCTAAAAATAATTCTTGATTCTCTGGTTCAAAGCTCATTCCATAATCAGATACTACAACTTTAAAATCTTCAAAAGCCTGCTGTACTGTCTTTCCATTATCCGAATCGGAATCTGCATATAAGAAATGTCCCCTATTCTTCAAAATATGATGCAAAGCTAAAAATACTAATCTTACATCATGTGGCTCTGTAGAATGAATCAATTCACTTCTTAAGTGATATGCCGTTGGATACTGCTTCAGATAGTCTTTATCTGTATAATTTAACTCATTAAATAAAGCATATTTACAAAATTGATCATTTTTATCTTCTTCTATTGGAACGATTTGTCCTTCTATCTGCTGCGGTCTGAGCCTCATCAAATAATCTAGCTCCCCACATCTGCTTTCCATGAAACTTCAAAAGATTATATTCTTCATCTGTTACTGCCCATCCTGAAGAGTTCGTACCCACATCTAACCCTAAATAATAATTGCCTGTTCTTTTATCATTCCCATTTTGTTTCATATTATTTCTCCTACCCATTGACTTTTATAAAATTTCATATATCATGAAGATGAAATTACATAGTAAGTTCAAATAAGCTTTTAGCGAAAGTATCGGCTTAGCCGAATTCACATTGTGTGAAACTAAACACTCCCGACGGGGAGCTTTTTTTTATGCTTATTTAATAGCTCTATGTAACCGTTATCATCATTATGATAAACCTTTTAAAATACTCTCTCAATGAAATTACGTGCTATATCATTTATATGTTCATTTTATTGAACAGACAGCGCATATTTTATAATATATTTCAATTTTAAATTTTTTAAATACCATTCTTTATGCTACAATAGTCCCCGGCAATGAGCATGCATTGTCTTATAAGGCAGTAGTCAACCTTTTGGAAACCTGCCACAACAAAACAAGAAGGGAAGTAAATCATGAATCAATTAATCAAAGAAGTTAAGATCCTTCTGCGGTCAATACCGTCCGGTGTTACTGCACTGTTTGCCATCTCCGTTATCGCAATGAATCTTCTTGCGAACAAGTCTATTGCTCTACCAGTTTCTTGGTTAGCTTTAGATGCGGGATTCCTATTCAGCTGGATTGCATTTTTGACAATGGATATTGTCACTCGACGTTTCGGTCCACGTGCCGCTACACTCTTGTCCTTATTCATTACAGTAATCAATCTTGGTACAGCTGCGATTTTCTATATTGCTAGTAGTATTCCTGGTGTATGGGGAGAATCCTTTGTTACAGGAAGTGAAGCAGTCATCAATACTGCATTGGATCATACTTTCGGTGGAACATGGTATGTTTTATTAGGAAGTACAATTGCCTTCCTACTCTCCGCTGCTGTCAATAACTTTAGTAACTGGTCACTTGGAAAATTAGTCCATAACAAGCCAAATAGCTTTGGTGCTTATGCATTCCGCAGTTACACATCTACTTTTATTGGACAGTTCGTAGATAACCTGACATTTGCATTCATTGTAAGTCATAATTTCTTTGGCTGGTCATTCATACAGTGCATCACCTGTGCTATCACAGGTGCTCTGTTCGAATTATTCTGTGAGATTGTATTCTCACCTACAGGCTATCGTATCTCGAACGAATGGGTCAAAGAAGATGTCGGTAGAGAATACTTAGATTACGCAAAAGCAAACGGAAAAGAGTATAAATAATGAAAGTTGTCGTTACGGGTAGCACAAAAGGAATCGGTAGAGCTATCACCGAAAAGTTCTTAAAAGAAGGACATGAAGTCATTGGTATCGACATCCTACCATCTGATCTGTTATCCGAACACTACACACATATTCTTGCGGATGTAGCAGATAAGACGTCCTTACCAGATATTCTAGATACAGAAATACTGATCAATAATGCAGGTATACAGACCGATGATTCTTTATCAATTGCGGTCAACTTAGAAGGAACGATTCATTGCACAGAGAAATATGCCTTCCAAGATAAGATTCATTCTGTCGTGAATATTGCATCTGCGAGCGGTCACAACGGTGCAGAATTTCCAAACTATTCTGCCTCAAAAGGCGGTGTGATTGCCTATACGAAAAATGTTGCTTTAAGAATTGCGAAGTATGGCGCAACATGCAATAGCATCTCTCCTGGTGGAGTCACAACAGATGTTAACGCTCATGTCATGAACGATCCCACTCTTTGGAATGAGATCATGCACGAAACATTGATTCCAAAATGGGCCTCTGCAGAAGAGATTGCAGAGTGGACCTACTTTATCGCTGTTATCAATCGTTCTATGACAGCACAAGACATCTTAATTGACAATGGTGAAATGGCGAAAGCCAACTTTGTATGGTAAATATACAAAAGGTTCAGACATCAATCGTCTGAACCTTTTATTTTCTCCATAAATTTATCATATCCATCTATAGAATATCTAACCTCTAACATATCCTTTTTCAAGGAATCTAGATAATATAAAAAAGTATCTATGTAAATAACACCTTCTGGATTTTCTATCAAATCACATAACCGGCATGCCATTCGCTCACTTACCATTTCATTACATATCACAATCGTAGAAATCGGACTTTGGCTTTGAATCTGCTTCATCTTACCATAAAGTTCTTGTTCCGCATCTTCAGAATCGATTGGTTCAGCATTATCTTTTATGAATTCAATATTGAAGGCAGTTGGCATTTTGGTTGGTGGTATCACATAGAAATGTCCACTCTTTCTACGTAAGACAAGTAAGACCATTTTAGAATAAGGACCTGCATGACCATACTCATATCCGAATAGGATATCTGCTAGATACCCTAATGTTTTTTCGAAATACTCTTTCTTTGTTAACCAAAAATCTAGATTTAATGTGACACTCGCTTCCTCTTTCTCATCTAAGATCCATGTAATATCCTCATCGATACTCGTTTCTATTCTTTCCTGAAAATAACTTGGCCATTCCTTTGCTTTTCCATACATATCTACAGCCAAAAAATCTTCCATAGTGATCATCTTACGATAATACATCTGTTTACATGTATATATCATCTGTCGAAATACCATATAGGATATGACAGCTTCCATGTTAATACAGTTACATTCTTCTACTATGAGTGAAACAGTTTCTGTCTTACTATCTTGTTCTAAATGAAATGGAAAAGGAAAAGAGGTTTTGTCTAATAATCGTTTTTTAAATCGATGAATTATCATTTTAAGTGCAACACTTATAAAAAATAAAAGT
>CAUWDF010000089.1:0-7022 GCA_963557245.1 uncultured Bulleidia sp. | reverse complement strand
CATCCATTGCTTAGCTTAAGTTATTTGTGTGTCCAGGATAATGGGTACATATCAACTTAGACGCTTTTTAAGTTGCTTTGATGATATTTATAAAATTTTTTCGATTTCCGATATCAACTCAATATCTGCTGGTAACCAGTCTACAGAATAGAGTGTATCTTTTGTTAACCATTTTGCATCTTCATGTTCTTTGAGAATGAGATTGCCACTCTTTACAGAACATAAGTAACAATCCATTGTTAGATGGAATGTTGGATAATCATATTCGATCGTACGGAAAAATTGATCTGGTTGGATAATAGTATCTAGTTCTTCTTGGATTTCACGAACAATTGCTTGTTCGGAAGTTTCACCTGGTTCTACTTTTCCGCCTGGGAATTCCCATCCGTCTTTGAATTCTCCGTAACCTCTTTGGGTGGCGAAGATTTTATTTTCGTGTTTAATAATAGCAGCTGCTACATGTACTGTTTTCATATTTACTCCTGACTTTCTGTAATATACGTATAAATATCTTCTCGTACTTCCGTATCTAAGGTCCATAGCATTTCTACTGCTTTGGTATTTGTATTGCGCATAGTAAACTCTTTTGCGGCAGAAGGGACTGGCTTCATAGAACCTAAGAAGTAAAATTCTTTAGAACTTTTATCATCTTTATTCTTTCTGACAAAAAGAGTAACTTCAATTCCACGTTCTTCGGAATGCAAAAAGTTCTGCACATCTTCTGAATTAAGATCACGTCCGCTCTTTGAAATGGAGATGAGTTCAGTAGGATTCAAGAAATGATCTTCATAACGAATCGTATCTTGGATGTCCTCTCCTTTATCATAGTTAATAAAGACAGGGAAGGTGTGTGTATCTTTATCATATTTATATCCACCTATATTTAATGGGACAATACTTTGCTGCCAATTCAACATACGGCACACATCTTCATATGTATACTTTTGGCAGAGTACGAAGTTTGTATCTTTATATGGATGTGGATAATTTTTTTGATTGCGATATAGACCGAATGTGATAAGTTCTTCGATTGTGGAATAAAATTCTGGATTCTTTAGGCATTGTTGATATGTTTGAGATACTTTATAGTCATTTCCATCCGCTTCTATAAAAATACAGTCTGCGTAAGATTTTTTGTTCGCACCAGTCATGAATTGATTGGTAAACTGATTGATTAAATTCGTACGCATTACATTTGTTATAGGAAGTTTCTCTTGTAAACGTGCAAATAGGTTATTTGGATCTGTGAACATTTCTTGCAAAAGGAATAATTCATGAGGACGTTTGCCTTCCATATAACGAGAACCGATATATTCTATGAACTTTGCTTCAAGAGGGGAAAAACGGATGGTATATTCTTTTTCTTGCTTAGCGAGGAAAGTATAGTAAGAACTATGCTTTTTGGCATTGTAGAAGTGACAAGGATCAATTTCTCCATAAGTATCAAAGTCCATTAATGTAGGAATACGCCCAATTTTAAATTTTAAATTTGTATATTTTTCTTTGAGTAATCGATTTTCGGAAAAATCTGCAGAATCAATAGAAGAAAAGATTTGCTTTTTTGAAATTTCGTCAAAATGAATCGTGGAAGAACCAGGAATCATTCGTTCTCCTTCCATGACATAGCGACGTATATTATCTTTGTTGTAAGAACGATCACCCGATAAAGCAATAGGAATCATAAAGTTGTTTTTATAATTTCCGATAAAGTCTAATATAATGACATATTCTTTATCTTTATTCTTACGTAATCCTCTACCAAGTTGCTGTACAAATACGATTGGGGATTCTGTTGGACGTAGCAGAATAACTTGATTAATCTCAGGGATATCAACTCCTTCATTGAATATATCTACAGTTAGAATATAGTCTAACGCATCCTCTTTGGAGTCTGATACAAGGCGTTCTACGGCTCTTTCACGTTCTTCTTGTGTATTTCCACCACCGAGTGGTAATGTGCGATATCCACGCTCATTTAGCTTGTTACTGATGAGTTGTGCTTCTTTTAAAGAACTACAGAAGATAAGGCCTTTGACACGATCTCCGCTATATCCATAGTAATGAGCTTGTTCCATAATATAATCGACACGTTGCTCAGAAGCTAAACGATTAAAGTCTTGTAGTGAAGTATCTTCTTGTTCATTGATATATAAATCGGTAATACCAAAATAATGAAATGGGCAAAGCAAGTCTTCTTCTAACGCTTGTTGGAGACGTATTTCATAAGCAATATTATGATGAAAAGCTGCATAGACATCAAAGTCATCCGTACGTTCTGGTGATGCGGTCATTCCTAACCAGAAACGAGGTGTAAAGTAATCTAATATCTTTTGATAACTATTTGCGCCAATTCGATGGGCCTCATCAATAACAATGACATCAAATGTATCTGTTGCAAATTGCTTTTGGATATCCTCTTTTGCCATTGTCTGCATTGTGGCAAATAAAATATCACAATCAAAATCTTTATGATTCCCAGATAAAAGACCATATGTCTTGGTATTTCCAAAGATTCTTTGGTAACTCTTTCGTGCTTGTTTTGCAATCTGCTCACGATGGACTAAGAATAATACTTTTCTTGGATTTAATTCTTTTACGCCAAATGCAGAAGCGTAAGTCTTACCAGTTCCTGTAGCGGAGATCAGTAAAGCACGGTCTTCTCCAGATTCATAAATGCTTTTTAACTGTTGAATAAAGGCTTTCTGCATAGGATTCGGAGATAAGGAAGTATTCTTTTCACTTGTGAGTTGTTGATAATATTCTTTTCGGATTGCATTTGTTTGATAGCGAGACATATATAATTGAATGAGTTCTGGATAACATAATGTATTTTCGTTATTCCATAGTCTTTCAAATTCTTGTAATACCGAATGGGTATATTCTTCGTTTTGCCAAGAGGCAATTTTCGTATTCCATTCTTGATTTAAAGTGAGAGCGGAAGCAGTTAGGTTTGAACTTCCAACAATAATGTTATAGTTTTGCTCTTTCTTGAAGATATAGCCTTTCGTATGGAATCCTATATTTGCATCTTCAGAAAAGAACATACGTAATTCAATATTTGAAAAAGAAGCTAATTTATTTAAAGCTTTTGGATCATTAAAAGCTAAATAATCGGTTGTAAGAATTCTTCCCTTAATATGTTTCTTTTCTAATTCTTTTAGGGTTTGAAGTAATGGGGCAATTCCTCCCATTGTTATAAATGCGACACTGATAAAGAATTCATCGCAATGTTGTAATTGTTCTTCTATGACGGATAAAACCTTTTTACCTATGGTGTGATTGTTATAAATGAATTGCGGTTTTTGAGGTTTGAATTGTATGGTATCAAAGTTGGTATTGGCGTTCATAGTATTGCTCACTTTCTTTCAACAGATTATACCAGCTTATTAAGATAAGCAAAAATTGAATGAAGATAGACAATCCCTCTTCACATAGGAGATATTTTTTGCTCCATTGACCGACCGCTTGGATAGTTAGTATTATCGCACTAATGTGCGATATACATTCTAAGAGGTCTTTTCTTTTGTCCCTGTTCTATTATTTCTTTCAACACTATGTATTCTGGAAAAAGAAAGAATTATTAATTCTATATTAGAGAAAGTGTAAAAAAGTATAAATGTTCAATAATTTGCTAAAATGAGATAGTTATAACACATATTTTTGTGAAAAAGTGCATAATAGAAAACGGAGGAAATACCAATGAAGAAAACGATTAAAAACAACGTATCATGGATTGGATATTTGGATTGGGAACTAGAAAAATTCCATGGTGATGATTTTACGATTCATAATGGAAGTTCCCAGAATGCTTATTTAATTGAAGAGGAGAAGACAGTATTAATGGATACCGTCTGGGCACCTCATCAATTTGAATTTATTGAGAATTTAAAGAAAGAAATAGACTTAAACAAGATTGATTATATTGTCATGCAACATGGCGAATGTGATCATTCAGGTTCTTTACCTGCTTTAATGAAAGAGATTCCAAATACACCTATTTACTGTACTGCAGCTGCTGTAAAGTCCTTAGAAGGACAGTATGGAAAACATGGTTGGGATTTCCATGTCATTCATACAGGTGACACATTAGATATTGGTAATGGCAAACAGTTAATGTTTATTGAAATGCCATTCTTACATTGGCCAGATTCTATGGCTACATTTATGACAGGGGATAATATCTTATTCTCTATGGATGCTTTTGGTCAGCATTATGCTGTTGGTGAAATGTATGCTGATAAAGCAAATCAGGAATTATTATGGTCTGAAGCTTTACGTTACTATGTAAATATTGTTAACCCATATGCACCATTTGTTACACGTAAAGTAAAAGAACTTCTTTCTTTAAATCTCCCAATTGAGATGATTGCGCCATCCCATGGTGCGATTTGGAGAGAGAATCCATTACAGATAGTAGATGCGTATGCAAAGTGGGCAGATGCGTATCAGGAAAATCAGATTACAGTTGTCTATGGCACAATGTGGAATGGTACAGAGAAGATCGCACATGCCATTGCAGAAGAGGTCGCAAAGCAGTCTCCAGATACAGTTGTAAAAGTATTTAATGTCGACAAGGCTTCGAAGGATGATATTGCGACAGAAGTATTCAAGTCTAAGGCTATCGCAGTTGGTTCCCCAACGATTTTGAACGATTTACTTGCTGGTATGGAAGGTTTCTTATATTATTTAAAGTCTTTAAAGATGCAAAATAAGAAGGCTGCTGTATTTGGATGCTATGGATGGTCTGGTGAAGGAAATAAGATTCTTCGTGAAAGATTGACAGATGCTGGTTTTAAAGTGGTCGATGAAGAAGTGAAGTCTTTATGGAATCCAGAAGATCCAGATTTTGCGAAGATTCCAGCTCTCGTTACAGCTTTATTAAATAAATAAGGGTATGTTATGAAGTAGATGATATTTCTTTTTGAGATATCATCTATTTTTGTATAATAAGGCTTAAATATACGCTTTTTGATATATGCAACCAAGATGCAACAGATAGTGTCGCTGTGGTTGGTGGCCGCAACAGACGGTATTTTATACAATGCGATAGGAAAGGACAGGAAATTATGGGAAAAACATTAGGAGTTATTGTATTTGGATTTGTATTGCTTATTGGATTGGCTGTGCTTGTTGCTCTTATAGGTCTATGTATCTTTGGTATTCGAGCTCTGATTCAATATGGACGCTCGAAAGAAGTAAGAAAAGAGAAGGCATTCATTAAGAAGAGTCTTGGAGAGGTTTTGAAGGCACATCGCGAAGAATGTAAGATGACGCAAGAGTTCGTTGCTGAAGCAATCGGTGTCAGCCGTCAAGCAGTATCGAAATGGGAAAATGGAACATCCGATCCGAGTACTTCCAATTTGCTCGCTCTTGCGAAATTGTTCCATATGTCAGTCGAGGATTTGATTCATGAAGTCGAGGCATAAAAAAATAGCGTATGAAAAAGAAAAAATATAAATGGCTGTTAGGACTTGTTGTAATCGGAATTCTTATGGGAAGTGTCTATGTGACATGGGGAGGAATGGATACCGGAAAGTCCTTCGATGTGGATACGTTTTCGCAATATGCCAAAAAAGTAGAAGAGATAAACGTGCCAGCAGATAAAAAAATCATTGCTTTAGGGGAAGCGACACATGGAAATGTGGAGTTTCAGCAGTTAAAGTTAGAAGTTTTCCAGCAACTTGTGGAGAACAATGGTGTCAGAGGTTTTGCGTTAGAAGGAGACTATGGAGGATGTCGGGAGGTCAATCGTTATATTCATGGTGGAAAAGGGACAGCGCAAGAAGCTGTGGCGAAGATTGGTTTTTCAATCTATCGTACAAAAGAGATGGAAGATCTTGTGGATTATATGCGTACCTATAATGAATCGGCTCCAGAAGGGGAGGATATCCGCTTCTATGGGTTTGATATGCAACGTACCTCCTATTCCTTTGCGGTTGTTGCAAAAGCTTGTAAAGAATATGGCATTCCATTTTCTTTGACGGAAGATACGTTAGCGAAAGATCCACTTGAGTCGGTGCGTCTTTCCTTAGAAGAAAGTAAGGCAGATGAGGATATCCTTCATTGTGTGGATATGTTGCTACAATATGATAAGATTCAAGACTTAGACACGACGGAAGGCGGAGATCTGAGAGATACTTATATGGCAGAAAACGTCAAATGGATCTTACAACAAGAAGAAGCTCGCGGAAAAGAACGTCTTTTTATAACAGGACATAATTCCCATGTGGCGAAATGGGAAAGCTATGCTTCGATGGGGCAACAGCTAGCAGCGGATCCTACGGCTGCCTATTATGTGATCGGTACGGATTTCTATCATACGAAGTGTAATTTACCAAAAGGAAAATCTTCTCGTACGTTACAATCCTTTTATTCGCATGATCCACTTGCTAAGACCGCAAAAAAGGCGGGGTTCGAAGAATGCTGGTTAGACTTTGCAACCATTCCCGATACGACCTCTTTGATGCAGTGTGCGAATGATTATACATTTTTAGGAAATCTTGGTGAAAGCTATACTTTTATGATGCGTCTTCTACCACAGAGTTATCGCATGTTTCAACCACCAGCTGTACTTTACGATAGTATGATTCTTGTAAGTGAGGCACATCCAACAACTATAAAATCGTAATTGATGAGGTAGTATTTTGAACAGTACTACCTTTATTTTGTATCGGAGACTGGAATTATGCGCGTATATACAATACTATAAAGTTATAGGGTGGTATTGAATCATGAACAAAGAAGAAAAGACAAAAGATTTTGTGGAAAAATTAGAGGAAAGAGGTTTCTTTTCCAAGTATTGTGAGGTTGTTTGCCCACACGCAATGGATGGAGAGTGTATGGAAGATGTATGCCCACTATCCGAAGAAGATAAGATGACACTTTGGACAAGAGATCCGAAACCGTCACAGAAACCATTTTTGAAAAGTTGATAAATTATTTGAAATGGCATATATTTTGTTTTGTAATATAATCCTAACTTTAGGAGTTTAAGAAAATAAAAATAGCTTTAGAAGGCATAA
>CAUWDF010000088.1:0-7057 GCA_963557245.1 uncultured Bulleidia sp. | reverse complement strand
GGTAAATAAGCCACGATCTTAAATTCGATATTTTTTACAACTCCTAAACTCCCGGATAGACATTTCCTATTTTCAAGCGTTGTCCATCTTCATAAGAGGAACTCCATGTTGTAGAGATAATTTCTCCAAGATCTCCACAATAATAATAAGAATCCCCATCCACAATACCTTCATGTGTTCGATTGCTTTTTAAAATCTTTTTTAATTGTTCTTCTGAGACTTCATAATCTCCATATTTACTTACCAAATTCGCTAATTTCATATTCCCACCTTTATATTCTGTTAGCTTATTGATTTTTTATTGTTTCTTATGACGCTTTGCACAAACAAGAATCATCATTCCAAATATAATACATAGCACTACCATTAAAGATAGATAAAGTAATGAAGCACCTGTAATTCCCCATGTACGTATCATACCTTTCGATACTGGCATGGCCATCAAAACAGTCATCACATAACCAATCAAGATCAAATTCTGTTTACGCATGACAGTCAATCCGTAATAGAGAATAATACTAAGAGCGCTAAATCCACCACCTACTAAGAAGAAAATCAATGATAACTTATATTCTGCAAGATGGATTCCATAGAACCAAGACAACACTGGAATACCAAGAAAGAATCCAGCAATAGTTGCAAATAAAGTAAATAGAGATACCATTCCGATTCCCTTACCTAGAATATGAAAATAATCTCCTTCTCTTTCTTCATTCCAACTCACTGCCATTGTTGTCAACAATGGTTTAAAAGCAAAACCACTGAACAGATTGATTACCGACGCAGGCATAAATAGAATCGTATAATAAGTCTGATAGTTCTTTGGTAAGAACTCTTCCATCTGATATCTTGGTAGATTGTATATATACAAAAGGACAAAGGAACCAATAAAGAATGGAAGACATGTCACAAATAAATCCCCAATCTTCTTCCAATCCATATGAATCTTGACATCCACAAGTTTCTTTGCAGCTGATACATTTAATGCTAGCATCACAATTGTCGAAATAATAATGGTCACAATACAAGAAACAATCAAATCTTTTGAAATAACAAGTCCTGCCACAAATGCCACTAGTGTAACAAACAGACGTATAAATAACGCTCTACCTGCAAGATAGAGTTTTCCATGTTGCTGAAACATCCCATGGAATACATCTTCAAACGCATCAAAAAACTTCAATACACATACAAGGAACAAAATCCATGCACCTGCTGTGAATCCTTCATGTAAAATACCATAAATTGCCGCAAATGCTAACATCACACCACATGTAATAATACGGAATGAAAGATAGGTATCAAAAGAAAATGCCTCTTTTACGTCTGTCGATTGATATGTACGCACTTCAAACTGTCCAACCGTCTGTAACTGCTGTGCTACCGTATACGCAAAAGCAAATACACCACCTGTATATTCCCCTGTAACACGTGTGACTATCCAAATAATCAATACAGAGAATGCCGCAGCCATGGCGCTGCCCATCATATTCCAAAAATAATCTTTTTTCATAAGATCATTCTTCATAATCCCCAAGATCTAACTGATACGGGAAATGATTCTTTCTCTTCTCTATTGGAGGTAACTGCATAAAATCACCATATGTGACCGTTAACATCTCTTCCATTTTATTCGGAATATTAATTTCTAAATGTTCAAATGGCACCTTACGTAATGGATAAATCTGATCATTCGTCAATGTATTTGTAAATGGATTTGTATCACACATATATGCGACTTTTCCACTATTCGATCCCGCATAACGAATGGCATTCTTTTTTAAATTCTTATATAACCATTTTGGAGAAATACAGAACAGCTTTAATACATAATGTGCAACAGTACAAATTGCTGTAATCAATTTAGCTTTCCATCCTGACATTGGTAGAACAGGATTCCCAAGAGAACGTAAAATCATCAGCTTCCCCCAGAACCAAGTACTCCAAGCTTGACGTTTAAACTGTTTTTCGTCCTTTGGACAATCATCAAATGCATAAACATCTAAAAAAACACCAAACTTGCAAGGAACTGTTTTTAAAGCTTCTTCCCAAAATGTTGTTCCCTTTTTACACCATCTTGTTGTAGCTAAAGGATAGTTTGAATCTGTTTCTGCATTTAAAATATAAAATTCATCACTGTATTCTTTTGCAGCAATCTCTAAAAATTTCTCATAGTCTTTACGTGGTAGAGCAACATCGATATCATCATCCCAAGGGATAAAACCTTTATGACGCAAAGCACCGATACCAGTACCACCAAATGCAAAATATGTCAAATGATTTTTCTCGCAAATTTCAATAAATTTTTCAAAAATTTCCAACTCAATTGTCTGAACCGCCTTTAATGTTTTCGGATCATATTCTTTTGCCATGTTATTCATTCCTCTCCAATCTTATAAGAAATAAATTAATAAAATGTGTTAACAACAGGAACAGCCAAAAGTTCAAGTCTTTTCCCACCACATCATTCTATAAATCCAATCATTCAGGAAGCATACTGATATAGCTTCTTTTCGCATTATACCATACGTTAAAAAAATCCAAAAAACATTTAAAGAAATATACATACGAATCGAAATATCATTTTAAAAAGACAAAAAAAATCTGAATAATCCCTTATGATCATTCAGAATTTTTCACTTAATTTTTAGTTCTTAATTCCCCTGTAGCAACATAGATTGCCCAATCAGCAATATTAACAGCATGATCACCAATCTTTTCAAAATACTTTGCAATCATCAATAAATTCAAAGCATATTCAACATTTGATTCTTTTGAGAATACTTCAACAAGCTTTGCTTTAATTTCATTGAAACGCTTATCTACAATATCATCGCAATCAATAACAGAAAGCGCTAGTTGCTTATCTTTCGTGGTAAAAGCATTGATAGAATCAGAAACCATTGCGCTTGCGGCATTTGCCATTTCTGTTAAATTCAGAATATCATTTGCAGCGGTAATATGTTCCTTCAGCACAATCGTAGCGATATCGGCAGCAACGTCACCAATTCTCTCTAAGTCATAGACTGCTTTTAAACTAGAAGAGATAACACGAAGATCCGTTGCAACCGGTTGCTGCTGCATCAATAATTTAAGGCAAATATTCTCAATCGCGCGTTCCATACGGCGAATACGTGTGGATTCTGAAATAACATCTCTTGCTTTTTTTTCATTACCTGTAAGGAGAGAGTCAATCGTCATCATAATTGCTTCTTGACAACTCAATCCCATGTCCTGCATGGATTCATCAAGGGAATCTAATTGCATATCAAATCTATTTCTCATGCGTATTATCCGAACCTTCCTGTAATATAATTTTCTGTACGCTTGTCCTGTGGTACGGAGAACAACTGATCGGTCTTACCAAATTCAACAAGCTCTCCAAGTAAGAAGAAACCCGTCTTATCCGAAATACGTACTGCCTGTTGCATGTTATGCGTAACTATAACGACGGTATATTTCTTCTTTAACTCGACTACAAGATCCTCAATTTTAGATGTAGAAATTGGATCCAGTGCAGATGTTGGTTCATCCATTAATAATACTTCAGGTTCTACAGCAAGAGCTCTTGCAATACATAATCTCTGTTGCTGACCACCAGAAAGCCCTAATGCCGATTTCTTAAGACGATCCTTTAGTTCATCCCAAATAGCTGCACCTCTTAAGGAACGTTCTACAATTTCATCTAGTTCACTCTTTTTTGTAATACCGTGAATTCTTGGACCATAGGCAATATTATCGTAAATCGACATTGGAAATGGATTAGGTCTTTGAAATACCATACCAACTCTTTTACGAAGGACGTTGACATCTAAAGAACCATCATTAATATCCTGACCATCCAGTTTAATAGAGCCAGTGATACGACATCCTTCAACAAGATCATTCATACGGTTCAATGACTTCAAAAGAGTTGATTTTCCACATCCGGAAGGACCAATAAATGCTGTAATTTCATTTGGCTGAATATGAAGATTAATTCCATGTAATGCTTGAAAATCACCATAGAATAAATCTAAATTTTCAATCGTAATTTTATCCATATATAATACCTTTTCGTATATTTCGAATACTATCCTTTCGTATTCTTATTTCGAATATTATCCGAAATCTTTCGTGTGATTAAAGAGAATACAAGGGTCATAATAACGAGAATTGCAGATGAGAATCCTGCAATCGCAGCTGCATTCGGATTCAGAGAACCTTCCGTTCTCATAACCCAGATATGTAAAGATAATGTTTCACCTGTACGGAATGGATTAAATGGACATGTTGGTGATGTAAGATTCCACCAGTTATTCCAATTAATAACCGTAGATTGACCAGATGTATATAACAAAGCAGCAGCTTCACCAAAACCACGTCCTGCAGCCATGATAATTCCTGTCAAGATCTGTGGCATAGCAGCTGGAACCAGAACCTTTTTAATTGTTTCGGCTTTTGTTGCTCCTAAAGCAAGACTTCCTTCTTCATATTCACATGGAAGTGATTTTAAAGCACTATTTGTTTCGGTTGTAATTAAAGGTAAAGACAAAATCGATACGGCTAACGCTCCTGCAAATAGATTCCATCGCATACCTGTCATTAAGATAAATACCAAATATCCGAACAAACCAATAACGATAGATGGCAAAGAGGAAAGAGATTCAATACTTACTTCAAGGAAACTTAAGAACTTACCCTTCTTCGCATATTCCGCCAAATATACACCAGCCCCAATACCGAGTGGGACAGAAATCAATAAGCTCAATATAACAAGATAAACGGTATTAAAAATCTGATTTAAAATACCATCACCACCAGTAGAAAGCAGTTCCGGAAAGAATCCTGCAAAACCACTGATAATGATATAACCTGTCAGAAGTACTAAGAAGCCAAGCATGATACCGCCAATTGTATAGAACAGACCAGTCATGACTTTATCTGTTTTTTTAGCACGTATTTCTGTCTTATTCTGCTTTTTAACAGGTAGATTTTCGCTCTGTTCTGTCATGCGGCCTCCTTACTCTTCTTATGAGATAACTTGTGGATAATAAAAATCAATACAGTAGAAATAATGTATAGTAACAAAGCCATTGACCATAAAGCCATGTTATGCTCACCACCATTTGCAGAATTACCCATATCCGATGCAATCGCTGCCGTCAGGTTGTTTGTTGGTGAGAGAATACTTGTTGGGAATGCTCTTGTACGACCGATGACCATCGCCACAGCCAATGCTTCACCTATTGCTCTAGCAAGACCCAAAATAATACCTGTGAAGATGCCAGAAGAAGCAGCGGGAAGTACAACTCTCCAGATGACCTGCCATCTTGTAGCACCCAATCCGTATGCAGCTTCACGATATCCATCTGGAACAGACTTAATTGCATCTGCTGCAACCGTAGTGATAGTAGGAAAGATCATAACTGCCAATACAATCGATGCAGCCAAAACAGAGAAACCACCCATTTTCGCTCCAAATACATCTCGAATAAATGGAACCAGAACGCTCAGACCAATCCATCCATAAACAACAGACGGAATACCGACATAAATTTCAATGGCAGGACGGAAGTATTTTTCACCAAATTTAGGCGCAATTTCACTTAAGAAAATTGCCGAGCCTATTGCAAATGGAAGAACAAATAATAAAGCTAATCCACATGTCAACATAGAACCAGCAATATATATTGCCGCTCCCACATGTCCTGTGTATTGACCTACACTATCACTCGGATCCCATTCGGATGAAAACAGGAATTCCGTGATACTATGTCCTGCTGTTACGAATGTTCCAGATCCTTTATAAAGTAAGAAAGCACCGATTGCGATGGTAAGAGCAATGATAAACAATCCGCATAATGAATAGATTATCTGCCATTTTCGGTCTTTCTTGATCGCTTTTTGTAGAATCGTATCCATATAACCTCCAATATAACCATACAAAGGCAGGACTAGCCTGCCTGCGTATTATGATTCCCTTAATTCAGGATTATTTGTGGGATTCTTTAGCTTTATCAGAAAGCTTGGAGGCTACACCATAACCCATTGCTTCTACCTGATCAGCAAACTTATCACCAGACATGTAGTCGATGAATGCCTTTGTTGCACCTTCTGCTTCACCCTTTGTATACATATGTTCATAGCTCCATACGTTGTATGTACCGTTGTATGTATTCTCAAGTGTTGGTTCAACATCATCGATAGAAACTGCTGCAACATCATCGTTATCAACAAGGTAGCTTAATGCAACATATCCAATTGCACCCTTGTTATCTTTTACTGTCTGAACAAGCGTTCCAGAGTCATCCGTTTCAAGAGATTCGTTAGAAGCTTCTTCCTTTCCACCTAAAGCGTATTTCTGGAATGTTGCACGTGTTCCGGAAGAGGCAGGTCTTGTAACAAGAAGAATTTCTTCATCTGGTCCACCTACTTCATTCCAATTCTTAATCTCACCTGTGAAGATACCTGTGAGCTGTTCTGTTGTTAAATTCTTAACACCGAGGTCTTTATTGACAACTGGTGCCATTGTTACTGTAGCGACCTGATGATCTACAAGTTCCTTTGCCTGTGCTTCATCGAGCTTTTCTTCCGCAAATACATCGGAGTTGCCAATGTCGATAGAGCCATCAGAAACCTGTTTCAGACCTTCACCAGAACCACCACCGTTTGTATTGATGACGCAATCTGGATTCTCCTTCATGAACTCATCTGCAGCCGCCTTAGCTAATGGAAGCAGAGCGGAAGAACCAGCAGCGTTTACTGTACCAGATACTTTATCTTCCTTCTTGTCTTCTGTTGCTGCAGAACCTTCTGTAGATGCAGGTGTAGAGCATCCAGCAAGCATTGCGCATGCGAGTGCACCAGCGAATAATTTCTTTGCGTTAATCATTTTTTCTTTCCTCCTAGTTGGTACAGTTAAGAGAATAAAAAAGAACGGTAAATTTCATAACCATTCTTTTGTAAAATATTAGTAAATTATTATTTTTTTTACGTTTTTAGCGATTTTATCGAATCTTTTTTACAGATGAATTATCATTTTAAGTGCAACACTTATAAAAAATAAAAGTCCATG
>CAUWDF010000087.1:0-7113 GCA_963557245.1 uncultured Bulleidia sp. | reverse complement strand
TTCATGGACTTTTATTTTTTATAAGTGTTGCACTTAAAATGATAATTCATCTGTTCAAAAAAATTTTAACATGATTCTATCTTTTTTCAAAGAAACGAACAATATCACCATCATGAATTACATCCATCATTTGGAATTCCTGTGGATCTAAATGTCCTAAACGATTCCTCGTACCATCATTAATAATCGGTTCCCTTACAATTTGAATTTCACCTGCATAATGCTTATAACTATCATTTACAATCATAACATCACCAGGTAAAAATTCTTTCTGATCATAATGTCTTGGAGCAATCACTTTTTCTGGTTTACTATAAACGAAACGAGACAAACGAGATCTCCAGATCCATTCACTACTGTCCCCTGCATCGATATGTGGATAGAACTGGAACAGAGCCTCTTTTTCATTCTCACTAATATCTTTATCTAGTGTAATACGCACACTCTTTACAGGACTATCAAAGTTAATAAAACCAATATTACGTAACATCTGAATAACAGGATCATCACAAGATGGGGTTAACGTTTCTGCATTCAATACCTCTTGTAATGCCTGGAACTCTTCTTCTGTTGCATAAGCATTACCAATCAAAATATCATCAACATTGCCTGTCCCGAGCATCATACGTGCCTGCAGATCAATTGGCATATCCCGTAATTTTTCAACCGTTGGCAATCCACAGATAGCTCCCCATACACCATGTGTCTCAGGAGCATGAGAACTAACAAATGCTGCAATACGCACATCTTTTGAAAAAGCCTTTAATTCCGCATTCGCATCAATAAATTTTTTCCATTTCAATCCTGTATATCTTTGCGGATAGAAGTTATGACATACCGTATATTTGTGTGGATCGGCACCTGCTTTACATAACTCATCTACAATATTGGATGATGCATTGAACTCAATACCAATACCATATGGATTCTCTACAAGTACTTTATCCTTTTCACCTCCGAAGCTCATATCCATACGTAATACATCCACATGGATTGAGTGAAAAACAGATAAATCATCATAAGACGCACCCATTTGTTTAAAACATGCTGGATTAACATCTAGTGAAACCTTAAGATTATACTGATGTGCCGCTTCGATTAGATCACGAAAATATGAAAGAACTTCTTCTTTTGTTCCCTCAACTGAGAACATACTTGAGAAGACTCTTGTTGCACCATACTTTGAAGCAAGCTTAAAATACTCCGTTATTTCGGAAAGTGGACGAATGTCTGGATATACTGAAATTCCCAATTCGTGTTTCATATGATTCTCCTATATTTATCTCTGTTCCTTTAGAACTCATATTAAAAATATATCACATCTCTTACCCCATAAACAGATATCCTAATTTTCATCTTA
This sequence comes from uncultured Bulleidia sp., assembly GCA_963557245.1. Lineage (GTDB taxonomy): Bacteria > Bacillota_I > Bacilli_A > Erysipelotrichales > Erysipelotrichaceae > Bulleidia. The sequence goes on along the minus strand of CAUWDF010000087.1, from coordinate 5,753 downwards.
AGAAAATCTATATAAATTATTCCATTTTTGTACATGGAACAATCGAATTATCTCAAGTATAATGCTGTTACACCCACAGGAGGTATTTTATGAATGATGATAAAGTAAAAAAATACTCCTTAATAGGCATTATTGCTTTAATCGGAGTATTCGTCGTATTTGGTATTTACCTATTACTTTCTGGCAGTCCATCGGTACCTGATGAAGAAGAAGAAACGCCATCCGCAGAAGTAGAAAAACCATCTACTTCAAAAGAAGATAAAGAAGAAAAAGATCCAGTTCAAAAAGAAGATTCTTCTATTTTGACCGATGCAGATAAATCTTCTCTTGTCAGTATGATTAATTCTGAGCTTTCTGCAAAATATACTTCGAACAAAGTACAACCTGTTTCTAAGAACAGTGTCAAATTCACTCAGAATAATGGTACTGTTACCGCAACTGGTAACGCCGTCTTAACAGAAAATGGAACACCTATCACAGTGCCTTTTACTTTTGAATTCAAAAAGAACAATTCTGTTTTCACAACAGTCAATAAATCGATGGATGACAAAAACATAGACACAAACAAAGAGAACAAACCTACGACAGAAACTACAACAGCCAGTGAAGATTTAGAATTACAATCTTCTTCGGATATCACAGTCAATTCTGGTGTTACTGCAAACGTTTCCTGCACTTCTGGACATATTCGCATTGTTGTTACAGATGATAGTGGTACAGAAACCGTCATCATGGATGAAAATGGTCCCGTATCCGGTGACTACTCCGCCGATCTTACAGCTGGCAGCTATACAATTTCTTTATATTCTTCTCCTGGATCTGGATGGAATTGGTCCTTTAATTGTCATTAATATTTTGACTGGGAAGTCCCGGTCTTTTCTTTTTGTAAACAAGAAAAAAAGACTCCACATAGCATTATGTGAAGTCTTTTCAATATAAATGAAATTACATTAACTGACGGAACATGCCAATAACATCTTCCTTAGTAGCTTCTCTTGGGTTACCTGGGCAGCAAGCATCTGCAAGAGCATCTGTAGCAAGCTGATCAAGATCTTCTTCAACAATCTTTTCGTTCTTTGTTGGAATGCCTACATCTTCACTAAGCTTCTTAACGGCGTTGATAGCTGCATCACGATATTCTTCCTGAGACATTTCATCAACACCTTCAACACCCATTGCACGTGCAATTTCACGATATTTTTCACCTGTATAATCACGGTTGTATTCCATTGTGATAGGTAAGAACATAGCACAAGCTACTCCGTGAGGTGTATCATAATGAGCACTTAATGTATGAGCCATGGAATGGTCAACACCTAAACCAACGTTAGAGAATCCCATACCGGCAATATATTCAGCCATAGCCATTCCTTCACGTCCAGCAGGATCATTATTTACGGCTGCACGGAGATTCTGACTGATGAGCTTAATTGCTTCGAGGTGGAACATATCTGTAAGTTCCCAAGCACCTTTTGTTGTATAACCTTCAATCGCATGTGTTAAAGCGTCCATACCTGTAGCGGCTGTAAGTCCCTTAGGCATGCTGCTCATCATATCTGGGTCAACAACAGCAATCATAGGAATATCATTTGTGTCTACACAAACGAACTTTCTCTGCTTTTCAGGATCTGTAATAACGTAATTGATTGTAACTTCGGCAGCTGTACCAGCTGTTGTAGGAACTGCGATCGTAGGAACAGCATGGTTCTTTGTAGGAGCTACACCTTCCAGAGAACGAACATCTTCGAATTCAGGGTTGTTGATAATGATACCAATTGCCTTTGCTGTGTCCATAGAAGAACCACCGCCGATAGCGATAATAGCATCTGCACCACATTCCTTGAATGCCTTAACACCATCCTTAACATTCTGGATTGTTGGATTTGGTTTAATTTCAGAATAAACTGTATACTCAATACCAGCTTCATCTAAAAGATCTGTAACCTTCTTAGATACTCCAAAACGAATCAAATCTGGGTCTGTAGCTACGAAAATATGCTTGTAGCCTCCATTTTTAACTTCTGGAACAATCTCCTGAATTGCTCCCTTTCCATGATAGGAAATATTATTTAAAACAATACGATTTGTCATTTGACTTTATCCTCCTGTTCAATATTAAAACGCTTTCATTTCTAACTATCAAGTACTTAGCATACATTTTTTTGAAAATGTATTTTTTCATTCAGTACATTTTTTAGTTCATTTCAACGAAAGGCTATTATTTAATATTTCTGACCCATAGAGGAATAGTACTGAAGCATCTTTATCTAAGGAAAGACGATCCAAAAATTTGCTACTGTAATAGCGAAGATCAATGACCTGAATATGATGGAAAGATGGTATTAATAATGGTAATAAAGAAGATCCGAACGAATCTCGGAATAGGATCAAGGAACCACTTTCCACATTTGGATTTTCAATATCTAAATAAGCACTCGGTCCATCCACAAATACATTATAGGCATCTATGGAATGTAGCGCTTCTACATCATATACAGGAATATCTTTATTTTTTTCTAAACTATAGACCTGAACTGTATCGAAATAAGGACTATCTAGATAACAAAGTTCATCTGGTGCCACTCCAGCTGCCGTGCGAGCATAAAGCGCACCGTGAAACGAATCAAAGCTATGGCGTTGCATTTCTTCTAATGGTTGAAAGGTATATCCCATATCTTCCACAAGTCTCTTAGCAACCTTCTCAATCTTATCTTGACGCCAATGAATATCCGTACGATAGTACGAATCTAACTGTAATAAATCTCGAATCGGAATGTATTGCATCCCTTGCATGTCAATCTTCTTTTCCAATGCGGAAAAAGAGTATTCTGGATGATCCTTCTTTTCTACATATTCGTTTTTGCGTGGAATCAAAGAAAGATAGATTGGATACCCTTCCAGTACATTCTTTTGTACCTTATGGACAATCGAATTGAAGTGCTTTACAGGCTTCTCATTTACGCGATCTTCCATTGCAAATAATGTCTCTTTTTGACAATAAATGCCATTTTCATCTTGCATCAATAAGACATCTCTGGCCGTCAAAGACTTTGCTTTACGAAACATATCTTTTTGCATAAAATGATCATTCAGATACGTTTCTAATTCTGTAAAAAAATCCGCATTCCATTTTCCATCTTCCACAATAAAAGGAAATGTTACTAATTTTCTTCTTTCCGAGTAAGAGATTGTCGTACGATCGAATGACGTAAACACCCCACATATACAGAGTGCTCCAATAAATAAATTTATAAACAATTTCTTTTGCATAATCAGAACCTGAAATATAAGAACGGATGAAACCCTTCATCTAACAAGAATCCTGTTACAATAACCAATACAATAAACACTGCAAGCATTTGTACATACTGGAAACATTTTCCACAACGTTCTTGTAACTGTTCATATACACGATGTGGAAAAGGCGTCATGGCAAAAAGACCGATACCAAGCAAAATGGCATAACTGCGGCAATAATACAACGTTTCTATACTCCACAATGGTAATCCTCCCAGTCCGAACATATTGCGATACATTTGGAATCCTTGTTGTAGATCTTCCTGTTGGAATATAACAAAGCCTAGTACAACGAATAGAAATGTCACAAGACGATGACAAAGATTTTGTTTTTCTTTTCCTTTTAAGATAAACTTTTCAAACATCAATAAGATTGCAAAATACAATCCCCATAATATATAGTTCCAGCCAGCTCCATGCCATATACCTGTTAAGAGCCACACAATCAATAAGTTACATATCTGTTTCCCTACTCCACAGCAACTTCCACCTAATGGAATATAAACATAATCTTTAAACCAAGAAGATAAAGAAATATGCCACTTTCTCCAGAAGTCTTTAATACTATAAGCAGTTAATGGATAACGGAAGTTCTCTGGAAAATGAAAACCAAAGAAGAGCCCCATTCCAATAGCCATATCACTATAACCACTAAAATCAAAATAGAGCTGTAGAGTAAAAAAGATAGCTTGCATCCAAGAGGAAAGAACCGAAGGAACAGTTAGTCCCATTAGGATTTTAGCCCCTTTCGCAAAAGTATCTGCCAATAAGATTTTCTTAAATAGACCAGCCACAAAACGATAGATACCTTTTACCGTATCCTCGTCATTCTCTTTTCGATTCTCTATTTCTTTCGCGACGGTTTCATATCGTACAATCGGACCTGCAATCAATTGAGGAAAAAATGTTAAATATGTACCAAAGTTCACAAGGCTATGACAAGCTTCTGCTTCCTTTCGATAAATATCAACAAAATAACTGATGCCTTGAAAAGTAAAAAAAGAAATTCCGACTGGAAGTAGGATCTTTGGCAAAAGACCATTCATCCCAATCGTATCCAGTAGGAAATTCGTATACTTGAAATAGATCAATACAACTAGATCAATGGCTGTTCCTAGAAAGAGAAAACCTTTTGTTCTATGCCTTTCTAAGAACAGTCCATAACTCCAGTGAAAGATTACAGCTCCGATCAACAATCCGATCATATTCATATTTCCAGCAAAGTAGAAAAAGAGACTCGCGATTAACAAAAATAAATTTCTAGCTTTAACCGGTAATAATCGATACATCACAAATACAAACGGAAGGAAGAAATACAGAAATGTAATCGATGTGAATACCATATTATTTCTTTAAAGAATCGAACTTCTTTTTAAATTCCTGTCCATGTTCGGCATTCATCGCAACAAGAATTAAATTGCCGGCACGGTCAAGAACAAGCTGGTCATCTTCAATACCGACACATACCCACTTATGTGTATTAATGGAACTCTTAATCTGATCCATCATTTTAGCAGGATCTTCCCCCTCTTTTGCACGAACAAGAACAACAGAATGTGCAACAGATCCAATCTGTGATTCACTAGCAAGAGCTTCTTCATAAGGCAGATCTGTTGTACCTAAAAACCATTCTTCATTCTCTTTTGTAACAGGAGTGTTCTCAATCATAGCAGGTAATGTGCTCGGATCGATATCCTCATACAATTTTGTCATGATTTCTTCTAAAGATCCATCGACTTTTCCATCAGCGTTCTGATTATTGGAAGAAGCGCATCCGAACAGTCCAAATCCGAGGCAGAGAGCAAATAAACAAGTAAAGATTTTTTTCATAATTTTCCTTTCTTATGCTGTCCCGAAAGACAATCAAATCCTGTTTTTAAAGATAACAGGAATCTTCCCAATACGTACTACGACAAAAATGATGATTCTTTTTTGCAAATAAGAATAGCCACTTGCGATATGTAAATCGGTACGGTCATGGCATTTTCAATTATAACATAGATATATTCGAAAGAGAGTTTCTTTCCCAAATGCCTTTTATAAATCTCTCCCATTTTTTGAAACAGCAAACCAGACGCATTCCTCCAACAATATCAGCACAAAAAAAGTCTATAGATTTCTCCATAGACCATTTGTTTTACCAAGTAGATAACTTGGTATATTTAGGCAGGGGTAGAGAGAATCGAACTCCCATCAGCGGTTTTGGAGACCGATGTACTACCATTGTACGATACCCCTAACAAAAAAGTGACGAGTACGGGATTCGAACCCGTGAATGCCGCCGTGAAAGGGCGGTGTGTTAAGCCACTTCACCAACTCGCCATGTCGCTATAAAATAATAACATGAGTCTGTATTTTATGCAAGCATTTTACACAATTATTTATATATTTTTTTATTTTAGTAGATGAATTATCATTTTAAGTGCAACACTTATAAAAAATAAAAGTCCATGAAT
>CAUWDF010000086.1:0-7122 GCA_963557245.1 uncultured Bulleidia sp. | reverse complement strand
AAGAAAAACCATGATACCAATTTTCTGGAATCATGGTCTTAACTTAATGATGTTGTACTTGGTGTAGCCCTTTTTATTTTGTTTATTAGTTTGCATAGTCTTTATATACGTTAGAGACTGGAGAATGATTCTCGATGGCATCGATTGTCTTAGCAAGCATATCTGCGATGGATAAGACCTGAATCTTAGAAGTCTTTTCTGCTTTTTCTGGAGCTAATGGAATTGTATCGGAGATAACAAGTTCCTTAATAACAGAATTTTCAATCTTTGCAATAGCATCCCTAGAGAAGATACCATGTGTGATTCCTACATAGACATCCTTCGCACCATGATCCTTTAAGATCTGGCAGCCTGCACATAATGTACCTGCTGTATCACAGATATCATCAACAACGATACAAATCTTACCATTGACATCACCAATGACATTCTGTGCTTCAACCATGTTTGGCTTTGGTCTTCTCTTATCGATAATAGCGATAGGTGCATCCAGAATATCCGCGAGCTTTCTAGCACGAACAACTCCACCATGATCTGGAGATACAACTACAACATCTTCCTGTGGGAAGTGCTTATCCGCAAAGTACTTACCAAGCATAGGTACAGCTGTTAAATCATCGATTGGAATATCGAAGTAACCCTGAATCTGAGATGCATGCAGATCGAATGTAATGACACGGTTAGCGCCTGCTGTCTGTAACAGATTAGCAACTAACTTAGATGTAATAGGCTGACGTGGGGCAGCCTTTCTGTCCTGACGGGCATATCCGTAGTACGGCATAATAACGTTAATCTCGCCTGCACTTGCACGTTTGCAAGCATCAATGCAGATGAGTACTTCCATTAAATGTTCTGTAACAGGAGTACATGTAGACTGAACGATGAATACAGATCTTCCACGAATGGATTCCTGGGGCTCAACCAGGATTTCTCCGTCTGCGAAGTGTTCAACCTTAATTTTTCCTAATGGAAGATTGAGCTTCTTACAGATAGAGACAGCCAGATCAGTACTGGAAGTAAGAGCGAATACGACAGTTTCCTTAACCATTTTTCCTCTTTCCTTTCATGACGGATTACCCGCATGTAAATAATATATGCATAAAATAGTTTAACGCATAAAAAATATATTGCAAACCGCAAAAGAGTAATTATGAAGATTTTGTGAAAAAAACGTATATTTTATTTAAATCCATTTAAGATATGTGTCTTACGAACAAAGAAATGTTCTTTCTTTAATCGATGCATAGTGTCATCTACTAATAATTGATCCTGAGTAATTCCAAATACGGTTGAACCTGATCCTGACATTAATACACCATCAAAGCCTGCATCAACTAAATATTTCTTTACATCTCGTATTTCCTCGACTAATTCTACTGCAGCATCCTCTAAACTATTTCCTAATGAATCCACAATTGCATCATAATCCCCATCCATGAGTGCTTCTTGCATACGGAAACAATCCGGATGAACGGGATCTTTCTTGTCTATAATCTCAAAAGCTTCTTTTGTAGAAACTCCTTTTCTTGGTTTAACTAACAATAGTTCAAAGTTCGGATTACAAGAGAACTCATGAATCTGTTCCCCAATTCCTTCGACATAAGCAGGACGATTGATGACACAGAATGGAACATCCGCACCGACTTGTTTCGCAATATCGATTTTTTCTTCTCTCGTCATGTGAAGCTTTAACATACGATCCATAATGCGGATTGCTGCTGCAGCATCCGCACTTCCTCCCGCAAGACCTGCACGAGTTGGAATATGCTTCTGCAGTGTACATTGAAAGCCAAAGTCAAATTGATATCGTTGTTGCATCAATTGAATGGCTTTTACAATCGTATTTTTTTCATTGGCTGGAATATAGGACTTATTCAAAGTTAAAGATGTATGCATGGCTGGTTCCATATCCAATACATCATAAAAATCCACCGGCACCATGATCATCTTCAGCTCATGATACCCATCCTCTCTTTTCCCAGCTACATCCAAACAAAGATTAATCTTTGCATAGGCGCGTTCTCTCATAACATAACCTCATAAATCCGTTTGATTGCATCGACTGTCAATTCTTGCGCACGACATCCTTCCGCAATACCAGCAGTTGCTAAAATCTGTTTTGTCTTTTCCGGATCTTTAATATATTCTTTCAAATTATTATAAATGGTCTTGCGTCTTTGTTTAAAGCAAGCACGGATCAGTTCCGAAAAACGGTCCAAATCAATGGATAGATCCACATCTTCTCTACGACGGAATTGAATAATAACAGAATCTACTCTAGGAGATGGATTAAAACTTCTACCTGGTACAGTAAATAACTTTTTAATTTCATATAAATACTGTCCCTGTACCGATAAAGCACCATAATCTGGATCGTTTGGGTGTGCTGCAAAACGATCTCCAACTTCCTTCTGTACCATAACTGTAATATAGGGAATATCATTTCCTAAAGTAAAAATTTTAAAGAGAACTGGTGTTGTAATATAATATGGTAAATTTGCACAAACGGTAACCTGTCCATATTCTTCTTTTAACTGTGCTACTTTCTCTTTAATATCCGTCTGTAAAAAATCTTGTAAGATAATTTCTACATTATCATAAGGAGATAAAGTATCTTCTAAGACAGGAATCAGACTCTCATCGATTTCATACGAAGTAACATGCTTTGCATGTTGTGCAAGAGCCTCAGTCAAAGAACCGATACCAGGTCCGATTTCAATTACAGCACCTTCGGGATGAGACTCCTGAGCACATCGAGTAACAATGACTGGATCTACAAGAAAATTCTGTCCAAATCCTTTCTTTGCACGTAAATTATATTTTTCTAAGATTTCCTTCGTTCGGGAAGGTACCGATATCATTTTTCTTTCTGCCATTCTTTCAGTATCTCCTGCAATCTATTGCGTGTAATGCCTGCAAAATTCAGACGACGACGCATTGTTTTGGCATTACCGAAACCGACATGAAAATATTTACCAATATATTCTCGACGTTCCGTACTACCATCTCCCGTAAGACCAAGTTCGGTCATATCTTGAACCGTCAGTTCAGCGGGTTCTTCTGCTCTATATGTTATCACATGTTCCAAAGCCTCGCGTAGGACAGCTTCAGCCGCATGCTCGACACCAACTTTACGGCTTGTACGAGCTTCTGCTTTCTGAACATATGCATTCTTACAATTCGGTATATTCTGATTAATCTGATGACGAATACGATTTCCTGGTGAATCTGGATCTGTAAATACAATAACACCTCTTGTCTTCTGTGCTTCCGCAATACGCGAAAGAACTTCTTTTCCAAGATGTGTACCTCCTGTTTCAATGGTATCGCAATCAAAATATTTTCTTAAGCGTTCCGTATCATGTCTTCCTTCTACAACAATCACTTCATTGATTTTTTTACGCATCATTTTAAATTTAAATAATTCTCCCAGTTCTGCATGACTCTTTCTGCCATATATTCTTCCGATACGCCACGTACTTCCGACATTTTTTTTAAGATATATGGAATATTCGATGGCTCGTTTCTTGTACCACGTACTGGGACAGGAGACATATATGGACAGTCTGTTTCGGTCAATAAAAATGTTTCGTCTACCGTTTCCGCAACTTCTACCGAATGACGTGCATTCTTAAATGTCAAAGCACCACCTAAAGCAATATAATAACCAAGTTTTGTAAACTCTTTTGCCATCTCTTTTGAGCCAGAAAAGCAATGCAATAAACCATGACAGCGATGTTCCTTCATCAGATCATACGTATCTTGAATAGCATCTCTTGCATGGACTGCAATTGGTTTCTGTAACTTACGGGCAAGATCCATCTGCCATGCGAACAATTCTCTTTGTGCTTTACGCTCTTCGACATCTTTGACCCAATAATAATCAAGACCGATTTCACCAATGACCTGTACTTCTGGACGAGAGACAATTTCTTCAAAAGAGCGACGATATTCAGGTGTTGCTTTCTTTACATCTTCCGGAAAGATACCTGCCGCAACGGTATAACGAATAGGATCTTTTTTAGCAAAAGCAATCGCACGTTCTGTCTCTTCATTATCTAATGTAATAATCATAACTTTAGCAATATGATTCTGTTCTAAACGTGCTACAACGGCATCTAAGTCCTCTTTATATTCTTCGCCCATCAAATGAGCATGACTATCTAAAAACTGCATACTATTTACCTAAACAGAAACGACTAAAGATCTCATCTAATAGATCTTCTCTACCTGTTTCTCCTGTAATCTCACGTAATGATTGCCAGCACTTTTCTAGATCAATTGTCACAAGATCCAACTCCATACCTGCCTCAAGTGTATGGACAGCATCCTGCATCGATTTTTCTGCCTGCATAGCAAGTCCGATCTGACGTTCATTATTTAATGTATCCGACATCGCATTACTCAGCTCTGTCTCATATTTCTTATGAATTGCCTCAACAAGTTCTTCTGTATCCCCATTCAGAGCAGAAATACATACTTCTCCAGGAATCTCTTTCTTATCTTTTTTATTGTATACAAGAATACGTGTACGATCTTCTGTCATCTTTAATAACTTCTCATCTTCTTCTGTCATCTCTTGCGATGCATCCAGAACTAGAATGACAAGCTGTGCTTTATCTAGAGCTTTCAACGAGCGATCGATACCCATCTGTTCAATGGCATCATCAGAATGATGAATACCTGCTGTATCAATCAGATTCAATGTGATTCCATCTAAGTGAACTGTACCTTCTACAATATCACGTGTTGTTCCAGCAACATCTGTAACAATTGCTTTATCTTCTTCTAATAACGCATTTAACAAAGAAGATTTACCAACATTCGGTCTGCCTAAAATTACCGTATCAATTCCTTCTTTGACCGTCATAGCAGACTGGGCTGCTTCAATGACTTTACGAATTTCTTTTAGCCATTGATGTGCTTTCGGTAAAATTTCTTCTTCTGTCACTTTATGGACATCATCATATTCTGGATAATCAATATTCACTTCAATATTGGAAATAATCTGGGTCAAATCTTCTTCTAATGGCTTTAAGATTTTAGACACGGAACCACGCATGGAATGCATCGCACTACGTGCATTCATTCCATCTTTTGCATTGATCAGATCATTGACTGCCTCTGCTTGGGCAAGATCCATTTTTCCATTCAAGAATGCACGCTCCGTAAATTCACCACGCTGCGCAAGACGAACCCCTTCCCCAAAAACAAGAGATAGTACTTTTCTTGTGATATAGAGTCCACCATGGCACCCAATCTCAACAACATCTTCACCCGTATAGGAACGTGGCGCACGAAAGATAGAGACAAGTACATCATCTACCGGTTCTCCATTCTCCTTGATTGTGCCATAAACAATCGAATAACCTGCTTGATCATTTAGATCTTTTTGAAGCAAACGAGAAGCAACCGAAATGGCATCCTCTCCTGAAATACGTATAACGGATACTGCACCTTTTGCGTTCGCTGTCGCAATTGCAGCAATTGTATCATTGAACATCTTTATCACCTTCCTGTACAAGTTTAACACATATAAAACCATGTCATGTTAAGATAAGAGCATGAATAAAGAAATTGAGAATGCATTTCATACATGTGGCTATTCTAACTTTACAGAAGTGCAAGAAAAAGCCATCCCATTGATGGAACAACACAAAAATCTTTTCGTACAAGCTAAGACGGGAGCTGGCAAAACTTATGCATTTGTATTACCTGCGATGAAACGTGTCAATGTCTTATCTTCGGATACAAGTGTGCTGATTGTATCGCCAACCCGTGAACTTGCGGTTCAGACTGGTGAATGTACCAAAAAGATTGCGGACCGTTTACGTATCCATACGGTCACTTGTATTGGAGGAATTGATCTTAATCGTCAGATCAATGCACTCCGTCATCATCCTCATATTGTCATCGGTACGCCAGGGCGTATCTGTGATTTAATCGGAAGAGGGGCAATTGATCTATCACACTTATCGTTACTTATTCTAGACGAAGCAGATCAAATTATCACAACCGGACAGAAGAACGAACTGCAGAACATTCTTTCCTTTCTGCCAAAAGAATGTAATACAGCCTGTTTTTCCGCTACCGATCACCCCGAACTATCTTCTTTCTTACCCAAAGATACCGAACGTCTGATCTTAAATGAAAATAAAATCAGTAATACGATCACATCGTATTACTATCTCACTACAAATAAAAGAGAAGCCATTTTTACTCTTTTCGAACACTTACCGATTACTACCGCTATTGTTTTTACGAACTATAAGAATGATGCGAACGAAATCAGTGAAAGTCTGAATGCCAAAGGTATCTTATCTTCTCCCTTCAGTTCTTTCTTAGAAGAAAGAAAACGTCTTTCGGTCTTACGGAAATTCAAAGAAGGAAAACTCCGTGTCCTTGTCGCAACCGATGCAGCTGCACGTGGATTAGATATTACAGAAGTATCGCATATCATCCATTATGATATTCCAATGGATGCCGAAACCTTTATCCATCGTTCGGGACGTACAGCACATCAAGGAAATACTGGTACTACGATTGCTTTAATGACCGATACCGATAGAACAAGTGCAGTCGGTTCTACGATCGTATCCCAATCCGAACCTCTCATCCTCGATTCTTCAATTCATACAGACTTGTCCGTTCCATTTGAAAAGAAGAAAAAAGAAATTATCTCTTCTATGACTATCCGTATCCATGCAGGTAGAAAAGATAAGATTCGACCAAAAGACGTCATTGGAGCCCTTTGTACAATCTTACCTTTTGAAGATATTGGAGTATTAGAAATACAAGATACTTTTACATCGATTTCCCTCTTAAAAACCGATGTACAATTACCACCTCGTATTACAATCAAAGGAAAAAGCCGCAAACTATCGATACAATAAAAGACATCCCTTGTAGTGAACCCCGAAAATTGGACAAAGTTAAAGTTCAACTTGGAGGGTTCATTTTTTATGAAATTAAAAGAAGAACAAAAAATTGAAATTTATCAAAAGCGAAAAGCAGGAGTAACTCTATCTCAACTTTCTTTGGAATATGGAACCAGCAAAAGTAAAATCGAATATCTGGTTCGGCTGATAGATATGCATGGGTTGGAAGCTGTCAGACATACTT
>CAUWDF010000085.1:0-7167 GCA_963557245.1 uncultured Bulleidia sp. | reverse complement strand
TTCAAATGACAAATCAGTTTAAAAGGCCCGACCCCTTGCCAAGCAAGAAGTCAGGCCCTACAATCTGTGTAATCTTTTATCCTAAACTGGTGGTTCACTACAAAATAGCATATTAATTTTTTCTTTTTATCTCAATAAGAAATCAAAATAAAATGCATTAGATGCTTCCGAGGAAACTCTAGTATGATTCAGTAATGGTGTAAAATGAACAATAGGACAACCAAAAGAAAGACATTGTTGGCTTTCTTTTGTTAAAACAACTGGTAGACAAATATCACAAATCGAGCGTTGCGCCGATTGTACTGTATGAAGATATAAGCAATCATGAATATCCGTCTGAATACTCTCTTTCATTTGTTCCGTCCTTTTTAAAATAACATGTGATTTTCTTGCAGACTGAATTAGAATCGACTCATTTTCCATCAAATCATTTTGATCCACACCAAACAAAAAAAGATTATTTTCAGTTCTTATTAATTCAGAATAAAAAATAGACTTTGCTTCTGGAATACGAGCGATAAGATCTGAAGCATTCTTCTTTCGAAAATAGGAATCCAAAAAAGTGCTTTGCCATATTGCTGAAATCGCTGATTCACGAATTGGAAAGAGTTGCGAAACATTGAGACCTCCCTTCCAGTCAAATTCAGAAGTATCCCCTTTCACCTCATACTTATAATAAGGACGATATCCTACACCTATAATAGCTTGAATTCCTTTTGCCCCCGAAAGATTCATTAATTCCGAATCATCCGAAAGTGCACCCTCAAAATATTTTTCTGTACGATACATCCAAGCTAAGACGTCATTTTGTAACTCACCAAATTGTTTTCCATATGTATAGGCAACATAAAAATCATTATATGGCAAAAGATTCTGTTCTGAAATTACTTCACACGTTTCCATAAAAGCATGAAAAGCTTCTTCTTGATGAAAAATGAATAAAATTGATTTTGAATGACGTACAGCGCCTTTCCAATGCATAAAGAAAGTACTTTGCATTGGAATACGCTCCATCATCACAAACATTTCTGGCCAACGAATCTTGATCTCTTGCCATAACTGTTCGGATTGGGAGGAATATGCCAAATCCATAGGAACAGTTTTACGCGCATGTTTCTTCTTAGAATCTTTATTTTTCCATTTTGCAAATATAGGTGGCTTTTTTTGAAACGGCTTTTTTATAATAAGATAGATTGCCCAGCAAGCAATCCCAACAATGAAGAAGAGTAATAATAGAAGAATAAAAATCATACTTCACCTATTCCCTTCCATCCAAATGTCATTCGATCATTTAAGAAAGCAGGTGCTTCAATTGTCACTTGAGGATTTAATGCATTTCTAAACTCAAGTAGTATCGTTTTGGCATTTTTATGAATACTCTGGTATGCCACTTTCATTCGAACTACTGTCAATCCAACTTTATTAGCCTCTATCAATACTTCTGTCAATCTTTGTGGTCGATAGACCAGGAAAAAACGACCATTCGATTTCAATAAGAAATGAACTGATTCAAATAAATCTGTTAAAGTAAGAAATTCTTCATGACGAGCAGCTTTTAAATATTTATTTTCGTTGATCAGACGGATTTCCGAGGTATTGAAGTACGGTGGATTACATACTATCGCATCAAATTTTTCACCACGGAATTGCTGTACAGGCGTAACATAAAATGAAGCTTCAACTTGATTTTGCTTACAATTATTCATAGCTACTTGAATCACTTCTTCAAAAAGATCAATTCCCGTTAACTTACGCGGTCGACGCCGAGCCGCATATAGTAAAAGAGCTCCATTGTTCGTACCAATATCTAATACAGAATCACTTGTATGAATATCCATAAATCTACCAAGTAATTCTGTATCCGATCCAAAATGGAACATTTCTGTGCCTTGTTGAACAATATAATTTGTACCATTTAAATAATCATTCTTCATCTGTTTTCCCTAATTCAAACCAAAAGATAGATCCTTTTCCTACTTCACTCTTAACACCATATTTTGCATGATGCGTATCTGCAATTGCTTTCACTATTGCTAGCCCTAGACCTGTCGAAGTCATATTACGACTATAAGAGCGTGAAGACTTTTGATAACGATCCCAAATATATGGTAATTCATCTTTTGGAATACCTTCTCCTTCATCTTCCACTTCAAAACGAATCGTATCATCATCTAACATATATGCGCGCACAAAAATTTTCTTACCCGCAGGAGTATGCTTGATTGCATTTGTTAAATAATTCGAAATAACTTGTCCCATTTTAACATCATCTGCATATACGGTTAATGAATCTGGTACCTCTACTACAACTTTAACTCCCGCTCTCTCAATCACCGAAGCATTTAAATCAACAATCTCTCTAACTTTATCTGCAAAATCAATATTTTCCTTAAATACTTCATAGTTCCCTGTTTGCATGCGTGACAATTCACTCATATCATTAATCAGCCGACTCATATATTCCGTTTCACGGATAATAACATCTAAATGCTTATTACGCTTCTCTGGACGATCTCCGGAAATATCACGAATCATTTCTGCATAGGCACGAATATCCGTCAACGGTGTACGAATATCATGGGATACATTTGCAATCAAATCTCTACGCAAAGTCTCAATTTTACTGAGCTTGGAATTAGCTTCATTCAGTGCCTGCGCAAGTTCTCGTGTTTCCGTGAAAGATCCTCCATCAAATGTTGCACTATAATCTGCTGCGGCCAATTTTTTCGCTCCAGCCTTCATATTGATAATTGGACGAGTGATCTTTTTAGAAATATAAAATGCGAATAAAGATGCTACTCCTATCGCTAATAATGTATACAAAAAATATTGTTTAAAATAGAAAGTTGTAATAGAGTCAACTGGTTCTAGAGGAGAATTCAAGAAAAGATAATAATTACTCAATGGTGCATGTACAACGGTCCCATATACAATCATCTCATCACCAGTAATTGGATTTTCCGAATTCAATGAATATGTCTCATTACTATTTTGTAAAGTCTGGCGCATCGATTCATAAGATTGTAACTCTACAGGTTTCTTTGCTGAAGGAACACTAAAAACACAACCAACACCAAGGCTATCTGCGGAATATACTTGTCGGCCATCATCATTGTACATAACAGCACAGACATTGTTTTCAATTGTTTCACGCATTGCACTTTGGATACCATTCGACGTTCCATCCATAATAAGATCATCCGAAATTTTTGTTGCCACAGAACTGATAGCTCGAATCTTTGAATTACGATAATATGGACGAATAAATCCAATCTGTAAAAGGCCAATAAATAATGTAATACCTACAGCCAACAAAAAGAAGATAATCCAAAAGCGAAAGCGAATTCCATGCGAATCAAGCTTCAAATTTATACCCCATTCCTCTTACTGTAACAATATGATCCCTATATTTTCCAAGATTTCTACGTAACATCTTGATATGTGTATCAACAGTACGATCATCTCCAAAATAGTCATAGTTCCAAACTTCTTCTAATAACTTCTGACGACTCAGAGCAACATTTGGATTCTGTGCAAGATATAAAAGCAAATCGATTTCTTTTGGTGTCAAAGGAACTTTTTCACCATCAACCGTCACCGAACGACCTGGAACATCAATGACAAGACCATCAATTTTAAGGACATCCTGTCCAGTATGTTTCTTCCCTCTTTCTAGTACAACTTTAATACGTGCCATTAATTCTTTTGGAGAAAATGGCTTTACGACATAGTCATCCACACCCAGTTCAAATCCAAATAATTTATCATATTCTTCTGTTCTCGCACTGAGCATAATAATCGGAGCGTCATCTATTTTACGTATCTCACGACAAGCAGAGAAACCATCTAATTTTGGCATCATAACATCTAAAATAATGCAATCATAATGCGTATTTTTTACTTTTTCGATTGCTTCACTACCATCGGCAGCTTCATCTGCATCATAACCATTTAAATCTGCATATTCATGGACAACTTCGCGAATATTTTCTTCGTCATCTACAATTAAAATTTTCGTCATATTTATACCTTCTTCCGTAGAAAGAGGAAACTATCTGCCATCAGATATCCCTCTTCCATCATCTTTGCTTCAAATACTATATATGCACCACGTACAAGTTCAACACCATATTGTGCAAACTGTCGTGGCATAACACGCATCTCTAGAATCGAAGTCTCATCCGATAGTATCATAAAAGCCATCATATCCCCTTTTTTAGTTCTATGTTGACGAACATTACGAATGAATGCACACCCTTTTACACGCCCATGCATCTGTTGAATCACCGCAAGAGATGGAACATTGATATGATACATCTGTTTTATTTTTATGATTGGAGATGGACCTAAGGTAAAACCAAGAGCTTCTCTTTCTCGTTCACTTCTTTCGGTATCGTTCTCCGCAAGATGTATCACCATAGGCTTTGACAACAAAGATTCTTCAATATAGAAAGAATCGCCTGCTGGACATATGATCAATTCTGCATAGCGGATTGTATTATCAAGTTCATTACGCATTGTACTACGATTAAATTTAAAAGAATCTAACGCTCCTGCATCAATCAAAGCTTGCATATTCGCTTTACTAATATGATTTCCTACACAACGAGCAATAAAATCATAATAATCTTTATATTTGCCTTTTTGTTCTCTTTCCTTCAAAATCACATCTGCCGTTAATGCACCAATACCAACTACACAATCTAAACTAAGTGTAATAGAAGCCATATCATGAATGCAGACTCGCTCACTCACATTCACATCTGGATTGCATACTTGAATTTTTCTTTGCCGGCACTCATCAATATATTGTGCCATTTTTACGCTATCACCAATGACTCCATTTAATAAAGAAGTATAGAAAGCAGCTGGATATTTTGTTTTAAGCCAAGCCATCTGGTAAGCAATCGTAGAATATGCCATTGCATGAGATTTATTGAAACCATATCCTGCAAACTGTTCAATACGATTGAATAGATCTTCCGCTGTCTGCTCCGTATATCCATTATGCAAGCACCCTTGTACAAATTCGTTTCGATACATCCGCATTGTCGCAGGATCTTTCTTGGACATTGCACGACGCAAAAGATCTGCTTTTCCTAGTGAAAATCCTGCTGCTTTCTCCGCGCATAACATGACCTGTTCCTGATATACCATAATACCGTACGTTTCTTCTAAAAATGGTTTTAATGTCTGCGATGGATAAACAGCTTTGGAAGGATCCTTACGACACTCTAAATATGTATTGATATACATCATTGCACCTGGGCGATACAATGCCATTGCACAAGCTAGATCTTCCAAATTTCTTGGTTTCATTCTTCTTAGCAGACTTTTCATAGAATCCGATTCAAACTGGAATATTCCTACAGTATCTCCCATAGCAAATAGTTGATAGGTATCCGAATCGTTCATTGCAATATTTAAAATGTTGAAAGAAGGATCCGATTTACGGATTTCTTGTACAATCTCATCAATAATCGATAAATTCTTTAGACCCAAGAAATCCATTTTGATAAGACCTCTTTCTTCTAAATATTCTTTACTAAATTGTGAAGTGACCATCCCTGGATTCAACTGTACAGTCGGAATCACTTCTTCTAATGGTAAAGAAGAAAGAACAATACCTGCTGCATGAATGCTTGTATGACGTGGCAAACCTTCTAAACGAGAAGCCATTCGAAAAAGTTTTTGATATTTTGTTTCTGCATTTAAAATTTGTTTTAAACGCGGACTTTCTTGATACGCTTTTGCCAATGTTATTTTAGCTTTCGATGGTATCAACTTAACCAAGCGATCAATTTCCGACTGCGGAAAGCCCATCACTTTCCCTGTATCACGAATAACTTGACGCGGTGCCAATGTACCAAAAGTGATAATACTGCAGACATGTTCAGATCCATAGGTATCATAAACATATCGAATCACTTCTTCTCTCCGGCAGTCTGGAATATCCGTATCGATATCTGGCATAGTAACACGTTCTGGGTTTAAAAAGCGTTCGAACAGAAGATCATATTGCAACGGATCAATCATTGTGATGCCTAAACAGTAGGCACATAATGATCCTGCTGCACTTCCTCTACCAGGTCCAATATAAATACCACTTTTACGTGCAAAACGAATGAAATCATACACAATAAGAAAATAATCCGCAAAATGCATCTTTAATATAATATTCAATTCATACTTTAAACGAGAAACATATTTTTCAGAAATTTTTCCATGTAATCTCTTCTGTAGACCTGCATAACATAGCTTTGGTAAATACGTTTCTGCATTTTCGTTATTTTTCACATGACAATGCGGTAACCCTGATAAAGGCAGTTGGAAATTTGCTGTACAGAATGTCGCAATTTCTTCTGTCCGCTGTAAATCATCTTTTTCATATAGATTTTCCATCTCTTTTGGGCTCAAAAAATATCTACCTTTTATATTAGGTAAAGAGGCATCTGTAAGTAACATATTCTTATCGATTGCCATTAAAACACGATAAGCATCTGCATCTTCTTTCCGCATATAAAAAATTTTATTCAAAGCACAAGTACGGATAGATAACACAGAACATATCCGTTTCAAAACAGCATTTCTCTCTTTCCATAGAGAGGCTTCTTGATAGGAAAGTGCTACATCAAAGCGAGGAAGTTCTTCTTTCATCTGTTTGAACTTCTGAAAAATCTCTTTCCTTTTATCTTGTACAAGTTCTGCATCTGCCCATCCGCCTTCACCGTAAACAATCAAAAAACAGTCTGTACTATACTGTTTTAATTGGTCTATTGAGCAATAAGAATCTTTCCCCGAATTAATAAGGGAAGACAATTTCATTAAATTTTTATAACCATTATTATTCGCTGCTAGCAACAGAAATGGAACAAACTGTTCATGATAAAAAACTTCCACTTCCATCCCTACGATGGGATGAATATTTTCTTTCTTACAGGCATCTAAAAAAGATGGAACACCATACATGACATTGTGATCTGTCAAAGCAACAGAAGTATATCCCATTTCTTTGGCCGTATGGACAAGATCCATAATCCGAACTGTACTTTTTAGCAGAGTATAACTGCTTCGAACAAAAAGATGTACTGACATACTGGTATTATATACTATTTTTTTAAATAAGTAATTTGTCAAATTAAGTGCAACATCTAATGTGAGTTTATA
>CAUWDF010000084.1:0-7455 GCA_963557245.1 uncultured Bulleidia sp. | reverse complement strand
AACGAAATTATAAACTCACATTAGATGTTGCACTTAATTTGACAAATTACTAACACAAAAAAGGAACTTTATTACGTATTGATCCGCTACAAAAAATAGTCATTTTTACAGATCGAACTATTCTATCTTTTAAGTCTATTCATGAAATAAAAAAATGTAGTGCATGACACTACATCTGATAAGTTCCGGTATATTCTTTGCGTGTGGCTGTGATTTTGTTTTTCTGTAAATCAACTATCATATAAGATGGTGGTGTCATATCTCGATTTGCTAAAATAGAACCTGGATTTAAAAGCCGAACGCCTTCATATTCTTCATCACAATAAATATGAGAATGTCCAAAGAAGACAACATCACATCCATTTCTTCTGGCAATGCGCGCAAGACCAGCTAAATTCACATTTGTTCCAGAGAAAGCTACATGGCCATGTAAAATTAAAATACTATGTCCTTCTAAATGGGCGACTTCTGCTAATGGGAGTTTTGTAGGATCGTCACAGTTGCCAGCAACGATGAGGAATCCTTTTGCAAAATCTTTCGGGAGACATAAGTCTCCGCAATGTATGAAAAGATCTGCATCTGGATGTGCCTTCTGTATATATTCAAGTGGCTCACGTAAGCCATGACTGTCCGACATTGCTACAATTTTCATGACGGTATTTTAACATAAATTTTATATGAATGAGACGTAAATTAGAACTTATTTAAAAATTAGGGAGAATGAAAATAACTTGTTAGAACAATATGCGTTATAATTTATATATAGATTGTGAGGTAATGTATATGGCATGCACAACTTTACTTGTAGGTAAAAAAGCAAGTTATGATGGGTCAACAATGATTGCCCGAAATGAAGATTCTGGTTCGGGCGTTTTTACAGAAAAAAAATTATCTGTTGTTCTTCCAAAGGATCAGCCTCGTCATTATAAATCTGTTTTGAGTCATGTGGAGTTTGATCTTCCGGATAATCCAATGCGTTATACAGCTGTACCTAATGCTTTTGCGGATGAAGGTGTTTGGGCAGCTGCTGGTGTCAATGAAGCGAACGTTTCTATGACAGCAACAGAAACGATTACAGCAAATCCATTGACCAATGGCGCAGATCCGTTAGTTAAATATGTTCCAGCGCATGGTGATGAGCCAGAGCAAGTTGGTGGCATTGGAGAGGAAGATATTGTAACAATTACGTTACCATATATTCATTCAGCTCGAGAAGGTGTAGAACGTCTTGGTATGCTACATGAGAAGTATGGAACATGTGAAAGAAATGGAATTGCTTTTCAAGATGTGGATGAAATTTGGTGGTTCGAAACAATAGGTGGTCATCATTGGATGGCAAGACGTGTTCCAGATGATGCTTATGTGGTTATGCCAAATCAACTTGGTATCGATGCATTTGATTTTGAAGATGCTTATGGAGAACAGAAAGAATATATGTGTTCGGCAGATCTTCGCGATTTTGTTGAAGAATATCATTTAGATCTTTCGATGGATGGTAAGTTTAATCCACGTGATGCATTTGGTACGCATACGGATTCGGATCATATTTATAACACACCACGTGCATGGTATATGGAACGCTATTTTAATCCTTCTTTGAAATGGGAAGGACCCGATGCTCTCTATCATCCAGAGTCAGATGATATTCCATGGTGCATGGTTCCAGAAAAAAAGATTACAGTAGAAGATGTGAAATATATTCTTTCATCTCATTATCAAGGAACAAAGTATGATCCATATGGAAATCATGGTCCAGAAGATAGTCGTGGATGTTATCGTTCGATTGGTATCAATCGTAATAACTTCTTATCTTGTGTTCAGTTAAGGCCATATGTTCCAGAAGAGATTCAGGCAGTAGAGTGGTTGTGTTTTGGTTCGAATGTATTTAATACAATGGTTCCTTTCTATGCGAATGTAGATGAAGTTCCAGCATATTATGCAACAACAGATAAAGAAGTATCTACCGATTCCTTCTATTGGTCTTCACGTTTGATTGGAGCTTTAGCAGATTCGGAATTTTCGAAAAGTATTACACATATTGAAAGGTATCAGAAGAATGTTCCTGCTTATGCACACCGTTGGTTAGCGGATTCAGATAGAGCTTATAAAGAGTCAAAAGAAGTAAAATATCTTGTGAAGGCAAATCAGGAAATGGCAGATATCACAAAGAGAGAAACGGATAGCGTGTTAAGTAAAGTATTATATGTACGTAGTAATCATATGAAGAATAGTTTTTCTCGTTCTGATTCTTAATAAAATATAGGCTGTTTATCCAAATGGATAAACAGCTTTATTGTTGACAAAAACATTTGTGATATTAAAATGATATCATAAATATTCATTGGAGGGATATATGGAGAAAAAGTATATTGAAGTTGATGAGAAGATCATTGAAGGAAAAAAGCATGGTGTTCGTGCATTGGTTCTTACAATTTTATTTTTGATTGTTGGACTACTCTTAGTCGTTCAAGGGGCAGCTTCCTATGATAGTTCACCGAATTTAGTTGCTGCTATTGTGATAGGCGTGGGAATTTTGATTCTCAGTCTTGGTTGGATTCCATTTATGGGATTGAAAGTCTTAAAACCACAAGAAGCGCTTGTTCTAACATTGTTTGGTGATTATTATGGAACATTGGTTGGCCCAGGTTTCTTCTTTGTCAATCCATTCTGTTCTTCTTTTAATCCGGCTGCACGTACAAAGCTTGGACAGAGTGGCGACGTCTCTGGAAATGGAGGAAATGGAACTGTTACAAATGTATACTCTGTTGGTGATACTTCGATTGGTAAGAAAATCTCATTAAAGCTTATGACATTAAATAATGCAAAGCAGAAAGTAAATGATGTATTAGGTAATCCAGTTGAAATTGGTGTGGCTGTTATGTGGAAAGTTACAGATACAGCAAAAGCGGTATTTACCGTTGATAATTTTAAAGAATATCTTTCCTTACAGGTAGATAGTTCTGTACGTGATATTGTTAAAATCTATCCTTATGATGTTGCGTCAAATATCGATACGACTGGTGATGGACATGCGGATGATGGAAGTTTAAGAGGTTCAAGCACTGTTGTGGCAGAACGTATTCGTGATTGTATTCAGGAACGAGTAAAGGAAGCTGGTATTGAAATTGTCGATGCAAGAATTACCTATCTTGCTTATGCACCAGAGATTGCTGCTGCAATGCTACAGAGACAGCAAGCTTCGGCAGTGGTAGAGGCACGTAAACTGATTGTGGATGGCGCTGTTGGTATGGTGCAGATGGCATTAGAAAGTTTGAATGAAAATGGCATTGTTGAGTTGGATGAAGAGCGTAAAGCTGCAATGGTTTCAAACTTGTTAGTTGTATTATGTGGAAACAAAGAGGCTCAGCCAGTTGTTAATTCAGGCAGTCTTTATTAAAATATAAGAATGACAGAAAAAAAGCAGGTACCTCTTCGTTTAAATGTAAAACTATATAATGCAATTGCTGCATGGGCGGAAGATGATTTTCGTTCCGTAAATGGACAGATTGAATATCTTCTTACAGAATGTGTCAAGCAACGTAAAAAAGATGGAAAATATGTATCCGAAACCTTGGATGAAGAACCACATTTTGATATTGAATGATAGGCATCTAAATTTATAAAATAAAAAGATCAGAGTTTTTTTGGAATGGAAAACTTTGGTCTTTTATTATATGTAGATTGCAAAAGAAAACCCACCGTGGGGATGACGGTGGGGAGGGGACTATTCAATTGGTTTGTGATAGAAACGCCCATAGAAATGATTTGTTTTATATGAGTTGATGATGACATTAGGAGCTACACTATGAATGCAATCAATAATGTCTGCTTCTTCATAACTACTGATAACTGTTTTACAAATGTAGAACGGTTTTTTACTATAGGCACCATAAGCCGGAATGACACTCATACCATGTCTTGAATTTTTGATGAACACTTGAGTGATCTTATCTGGATCATCGGTGGTGACTTCAATTGTAACTTGTTCATACCGGTGTGAGAACTTTGAAATTGTTTGTGTGGAAATGAACTGGAAGATAATAGAATATCCAGCATCTACCCAACCGAACAGAGCACCGTCGATGATAAGAATCATCGCATTGAAGAGGAAAACATAGTCCCAAATGCTTTTATGGATTTTATTGGATACATAGAGGGCAATGAAATCTGTGCCACCAGTAGATCCATCTGCTTTCAGTGCTAATACGATAGACATACCATACATGAATCCACCGAACAGTACGTTAAGCATACGATCATCAAAGAACGGAGCAAAATTTAAAACTTTTAAAAATAGGGAAACGAGTCCAAATTGAAGACAACTTAAGAAGGTGAATCGTTTGGATATTCCTTTCATACAGAGCAAAGCTGCTGGAATATTCAGAATCAAAATTGCTAAAGATACGGAAAGTTGGAAACCGAATAAATCAAAAATTTTATTTAACAGAATCGCAACACCGGTAAAACCACTTGCTAGAAGATTGCAAGGATTCATGAATACTTGAATGACTGCAACTTGGCAGAAAGCACTCAATGTAATCATGAGAACTGACATTACGAATCGTATTGTCTTATTCTTTTTTAATATTTTTATGTCGGCGGTCATAGCTCCTCCTTTTGCTACAATCTCATTATATTGTTAATTTAAAGTTCTTTTTCCAACTTTTTTTCCTAGTATGAGGAAAAGAATGAAATTTCCTCATATTAGGAAATTTTGGGTTAAGAAAATGGTATAAATATGTGTAGAATGTATCAAGGGGGGTATACAATGCTTAATAAAAGGCAGGAAAAAATAATATTACTGTTGAATGATACCAAGGCATGGATGACAGGTAAGGAAATTTCGAATCTGATGAATGTCTCGGATCGTACGATACGTAGTGATATCGATACAATTAATCATTTCTACGATGAGCCAATTATTGAGTCGAATCTTAGGAGCGGTTATCACATTCGTAGTGATGTAAATGCATCCGTAACAACTAATCTAAAAGCTGTTGTTCCACAGACGCCACAAGAACGTTGCGTTTATATCATTCGATCGCTTTTATTTGAAAAGAAACAGATTAATTTGCTGGATTTGCAGGATCAGGTCTTTATTAGTGGATATTCTATTGATAATGATATTAAACGTATCAAAACAATCTTAGAACCATATAATGTAAAAATTGTGCGTTCTAAGAACTATATTCGTTTAGAGGGGAGTGAACAAGATAAGAGAAATCTTTATAAACAGCTTCTTTCGGAAGAAACACAGGGTAACTTCTTGAATTTAAATAAGTTATCCAGCATGTTCCATGGATTTGATCTTCTTAAATTGAAAGATATCTTAGAAGATATATTTGAAGAATATAACTATCATATTCGGGAAATGGCTATTCCGATGCTGATGATTCATGTAGGGGTGGCAGTGGAAAGAATGCTCCATCATAACTATATTGATACAGCACGTAGTTTTCCGGAACTGGAAAATCGAAAAGAATATAAAATTGCTCAGGAGTTCTTTGATCGGATTTCTAAGTTTGTTCCGATAGAAAAAAATGAAAATGAAGTTGTCTTACTTGCTTTGCTATTATTAGGAAAAAAGGCAATCAATTCTAAAAATGATTTGGTTGCTTTGAGAAGTAGTAATTCTATCAATGTATCGGATCTTGTAAATGATATTATCGAGGCAATAAAAAAAGATTATGATATTGATTTTTCGTCCGATGCAGATTTGAAGTCTGGATTTTCTCTACATTTGCAAGGATTGATTGAAAGAAAGAATCGAAATATTGTCATTGATAATCTTTATTTGCAGGAATTAAAAAAACGTTATCCGTTGGTGTTTGAATTATCCATTCGAGTAGGAGAGATTCTAGAAGGTGAACTAAATATGGAAGTGTCAGAAAATGAACTCGGATTCTTGGCACTTCACCTTGGTGCTGCGTATGAGAGAAGTCATAGTTCTTGGAAGTATAAAGCAGTTATGATCTATCCAGTTGATCAGGCGTTTGGTAGCATTTTGTTGAAGAAGATGGATCTTTTATTTTCTGAGAGAATGGAAGTTATTGAAAGTATCAGTTTTTTTGAGGAAAAAATGATTCGAGAGCTGAAACCAGATCTGATTTTAACAACATCTCCGTTACAGCATAATTTAGATATACCAACAATTCAAATTTCTGTATTTATCACAACAGAAGATGAAAGTCGAATTTTTCAGACATTAAATATGTTGGATAAAAAGAGATTTAAGAGAGATTTTGAAGATCAATTGATTGATCTGATTGAACCAGAGACGTTTCATTTGGATTTGGATAAAGAAACACCAGAAGAAACGATTTCCTTTATGTGTGATCATTTAGAAAAACTTGGTTATTGTGATGAAAACTTTAAAAAGTCTGTTCTACAAAGAGAACATATGGCATCTACAAGCTTTGTATATTCATTTGCTGTACCACATTCTTTGAATGTTCCGAGTAAAAAATCGGCCATTTCGGTTGCTTTTATGAAAAAACCAATACAATGGGGTGAATATGAAGTCAAAATGGTCTTGCTTTTAGCTATTGATGAAGAGTATAAAGATGTCTTAGTGATGTTCTTTGAATGGCTCAGTGGAATGATCAATGATGCGAATCATTTTGCGTCATTACTTGAATGTCGAAGCTACAATGAATTTATTTCAAAAATTATAGAATGAGAGGTATTTAAAAAATGGATGCGTCAAAACTCGACAAATCCCATCATGTGGGAGTAAAGGTGGCAGTTAGTCAGGTAAACAATTTTGCACGTTTAGGTGCTTATTTGATTGACTGGTACATTGCAAGTATGTGTGCTGGTATTCCAATTGTATTTATTGGTAGTATCATCAATCACACTACAGAAGTATCACAGGATCTCAGTAAGATTCCTATGCCTTGGAATCTTATTGCAGGTATTTTAGCAATCGTATTTTATCTAGGATATTATATGATTCTGGAACTGAAAGTATATAAAGGACAGACTTTTGGTAAGAGAATTATGAAGCTGAAGGTTGTAAAAGATGATGACAGCGATGTTGATTTTAAGACAATCCTGATGCGTGAAGGACTTGGTGCTATGATTGTTGAAGGCTATATTGCAAACAGTTCTAGTTACTTAAGACAAATCATTCAGATTGTTTCTGGGTTAGATATTATGCAGATGGCAACGTATGTATTTGGTATTATTAGTGTTATTTCTATCTTAATGGGAATGACAAGTTATTCTAGAAAAATGATTCACGATAGAATTGCTCATACAAAATTAATCAGTACAAAAGAAGTAGCATAGCAGAAAAGTATGTAATCTTTTTGTAAAATTTCCTATGTCTAGGAAAAAATTTGATTACAGTATTAGAATTTCCTATGTTATCCTATTAATAGAAAAAGGAGAGATCATTTATTATGATGGACAAAATTGAAAAGATTTTGATGCCACTAGCGGATGTCTTGACAA
>CAUWDF010000083.1:0-7486 GCA_963557245.1 uncultured Bulleidia sp. | reverse complement strand
AATTCATGGACTTTTATTTTTTATAAGTGTTGCACTTAAAATGATAATTCATCGACATAAAAAAAGCCGCTCAAGAGCGACTTTTTTGAGGTGGGGAAAAAGGGACTTGAACCCTCACGATGTTTCCATCACCGGATTTTAAGTCCGATGCGTCTACCGATTCCGCCATTTCCCCACAATGGAGGTTCGTGCCGGGGTCGAACCGGCGCTCACAGAGTTGCAGTCTGTTGCCTTACCACTTGGCTAACGAACCATTGTTTATCAATGTGCTAATTCAGTATACCTTTATTCTCTTTTTTTTGCAACATAAACTTTTCTTTTTTTGCCAAAAAATCAAAAAAAGGTTCGAATCTAAGAATCGAACCTTATCACCTCTAATTTTTACTGTACTTTAACTCTGTTCCAAAGATCAGATAACTGTTTTGTTAATGCTTCGTTATAATGGAAGACCTCATCCTTTTCACCATCCTGACGTGGCTGATAAGCAGGATTCTCGAAGTATTCGCCATCTTCTCCAGCAAGTTCTTCTTCAACGTCGTCACGTACAGAAGTATAGCCGACATATTCTGAATTCTCTAACTGAATCTTCTTAGATGTCATAAAATTAATAAATTCATTTGCAAGACCTGTGCAAGATGCATTAGCAGGAATGACCATAGCATCCGTCCACTTGTTTGTACCTTGCTGAGGTTCATACCAAGCCATATCTGGATTCTGAGAAAGCACATAAGCAGCATCACCAGAATACATTACAGCCATACCCTTTTCTGAGTTGACCATACCATCGATAACTTCATCTGTTACATAAGATGGTTCCATTGTATTGTTCATTTCTCTAAGCCATTCATATGCAGCATTGATTTCATCAATGTTATCTGTATTCATAGAATATCCAAGTGCTTTGAAGGCAATCATAAAGCCATCACGCTGAGAATCATAGTAGAAGAGATCTCCTTTATACTTTGTATCTCTTAACACTTCCCAACCTTCGGATTCAACATCTTTTGGATTTACTTTTGTTGTGTCATATACAATACCAACTGTACCCCAAAAATAAGGCATTGAATACTTTCCATCTGGATCAAAGTCATTTCTCATTTCAAGAACAGAAGGATTGATGCTCTTTTCATTTGTCATCTGTTCCTTGTTCAGTGGCTGTAACATATTCTCGCCTATCAAACGTTCAATCATATAGTCAGAAGGAACAAGAACATCATAAGAAGAACCACCAAGAAGCTTTGTGTACATAATCTCGTTCGATTCAAAAGTGTCATAATTAACTCTTGCATTGTACATCTGTTCAAATTCAGAAAGAACATCTTCTCCAATGTATTCACCTGCATTGTAGACGTTCAGTACGTTACATCCGTACTCTTCTTTTGCGTCGACTTTCTGTGCAACTTCTGCGCTATCCGCAGAACCACAACCTGTCATAGCTGCCATACTGGCAACAAGTGCGATACTAGATATTTTTTTCAGTAATTTCATGCTTTTTAGCTCTCCTCTCTTTAATTACCGGTGCTACATTAACGATAATCAGCACTGCTGTTACAACATATACAATAATCGATGACAGTGCATTTACCGTTGGATTGACTCTCTTAGCATTAGAGTATACATAGATAGAAATATTGGATACGCCAGGTCCTGTTGTGAATAAGGAAATGACGAAGTCATCAAATGACATTGAGAACGCAACCAGCGCACCTGCAATAATTCCTTCTTTAATCTGCGGAATAATAACTTTCCACATTGCCTGCCATGGAGTACATCCAAGATCCATTGCTGCTTCTGCAACATTCGGGTCCAGAGTACGTAAACGAGGCATAACAGATAAGATTACGTAAGGAATACAGAACGCAATATGCGCAAATAACATTGTTGTAAATCCTGTCTTAATACGAAGGGATGAAAAGAAAAGCATAAAGCCAATCGCTGTAACAATTTCAGGATTCAACATTGGAAGATTGTTAACCTGATTCACTAGTTCACGAACAATCTTCTTACTTTTTGAAAGACCAATTGCTGTAATTGTACCAACGATCGTTGATACAACTGTTGCAATAACCGCAATAATCACTGTCGTTCCAATAGCTTCCATGATGGCTCGGTTATGAAACATCGATTCATACCAACGTGTAGAAAAGCCTGTAAATTTCGATAACGATTTTGAGCTATTAAAGCTAAAGAAAACGACATAGATAATTGGAAGATAGAAAAATACAATAACAAGACCCAAAACAAACTTTGATAAGAATCCACTTTTCTTTTCCATCAGTCAACTACCTCCTTTGGTTCACGATCCAACTTACGTGTAACAAACATGGAAATCAAAATAATGACTGCCATAATCAACGAAATCGCAGAACCGAAGTTCCAGTCACCTGTGGACACAAAATATTCCTCAATCAGATTACCAATCAATACAAACTGTCCTCCGCCCAATAATTTTGGGATAAAGAAAGAAGATACAGCAGGTAAGAATACAAGCGTAATACCCGATACTACACCACCAAGTGACAATGGAAGAATAACTCTTAAGAATGTTTGACGATCATTCGCACCTAAGTCATGCGCCGCAACAATCAAAGAGGAATCAATCTTTGATAAAGATGTATAAATCTGTAAGATCATAAATGGCAAGAAATTATAAACCATACCAACATAGACTTTAAATTCAGATGATACGTCGACATTTCCTAAAATACCTTTCCACGCATATGTTCTTACCAACATATTGATCCACATTGGTAATGTGATCAATAAAACAATAAGTCCCTGGCTTTTTGGCTTTAAACGGGCCATAAAATATGCAGCAGGATAACCAATAGCAATACAAATGAGCGTTGTGATAACTGCCATCTTCAAAGATCTCCACAATACAGAAGGGAATATCGTATCTTTAAAGAATCGTGCAAAGTTATCCAGTGTAAACTGGAGTGTCAGAACACTGTTTCCCTGCACTGTAAATGCGTAGAGCACAATCAGTAACATTGGCAGAATGATCATGATACTCATCCAAATAATATATGGATAGACAAGCTTAGAAAATGATTTCATCTTTACTTACCCATCTTTCTCATTACGTGAATATCTTCCGGATGCCATGATAGACCGACTCTTTCACCGATTTCATGTTTATCCGTTGTTTCCATCTTAAGTTCACGTCCCTGTGTGGAGAATGTGACTTTATAATCTCCCTCTGTAATATTCTGGTCATCGAAGTCGTACTGAACATCCCAGATTTCGACCTGCGAATCATCTTCTGTAGACCAAGCATATGCATCTGCCCAACGGATCAAATCTGTATCTAACGCAACAGACTCTTTAATCTCATCCACAGTCTTATAGAAATCAAATGCCTGAATCGATTCTTCATTTGCTTCGTCATCAACGGCTGTTGGCATGACAACATTGATTGTGATCTTAATCTTTGTACCTTGTGCAGTTGCAAATGTACAGTCATAACGGCCAACTTCCGGCTTCACATCATACTCGACAGAACGAATTGAAATATCTTCATCCTCTTGGTCGTTCCAAGCTTGTGCATTTGCTCTTGTAATAACTTCTGCATCTGTCAAGTTTGGTACGTCTTCTAAATCCATCGTGAAAGAGCTCGCACTAATTCTTTCATGCTTCTCTGCATTGACGACGTCATGTTCTCCGGTGACATGCATAGTAACTGTCTTAGAGGTACCAGAAGAAGTTTCCGCGACTATCTCATAATGAACACCTTTGAAGAGCACTGATTTAATTTCACCATTCAGAAGACCTCTATTTCTTGGAACAATATCAATATCTTCTGGACGAATGACAATATCTACTGGCTCATTCTCAGCAAAACCATAATCTTCACATACATAATCTTCTTCGTCAAAGCTGACAAGATTATCTTTCTTCATAATGCCATCAATGATATTTGAGTCGCCAATAAAGCGTGCACAATACTCATTGATTGGTGTGTTATACACTTCCGTAGGAGTACCGACCTGTTCAATGTTACCTTCTCTCATAATGACAATCTTATCTGACATTGTTAGAGCTTCTTCCTGATCATGAGTAACAAAGATAAAGGTGATTCCAACTTCTTGTTGGATTTCTTTTAATTCGACCTGCATTTCTTTACGTAAGTTCTTATCTAATGCAGACAAAGATTCATCCAATAATAATACCTTAGGTTCATTGACAAGCGCTCTGGCGATTGCAACACGCTGCTGCTGACCACCAGACATTGCATTGACATCGCGATGTTCGAATCCCTCTAGACCAACCAACGAAATCATACGCATAACCTTCTGGTCAATAATGTCCTTAGGCATCTTTTTAATATTCAGACCGAAAGCGATATTGTCATAAACATCTAAATGAGGGAATAAAGCATAATGCTGAAAAACCGTATTAACATCTCTTTTATATGCTGGTATTGTCGCAATATCTTTCCCATCCATAATGACATGTCCTTCGTCTGGCTCTAAAAATCCAGCAATAATACGAAGTAATGTTGTTTTACCACATCCTGAAGGACCCAGCAGAGTAACAAACTCATTCTCATAAATATCAAGTGAAATACCTTTTAATACAACTTGTGTATCAAAAGTCTTTACAACATTCTGTATCTCAATTAATTTTGTTGGCATTTTTTTCTCCCTTCCTTATTTTAGAATTCAGGCGGCGTACTGATCCATAAAACAACAGCTTTTTTATTCGTTGTATTTTCTAGACGATGAGCCTGATCTCCTTTGATGTAAAACGTCTCGCCCTTACGGACAATGTTTCCTTTGGTTTCAGCTCCACGAACCAGAACGATCCTTCCACTTAAGACATACCCCATCTCTTCTCCATCATGTGGTTCAATCACACGAGAAGAAGCTTTTGGCTCAAGTTCAAGAATAACCGGTTCCATCACATTCTTCTGTGCATTTGGAACAATCCAATGAATTGTCGCTCCATTCTGCTCATCAATAAAGGCATCTTCAGGAGTAAAAACAACCTTTTCTTCCTTTTCTTCCGAAAAAAAGACAGACATTGTAACGCCTAACGCCTCTGCTATATCCTCTAATGTCTGAATTGAAGGTGATGTGAGATTTCTTTCCAACTGCGAAAGAAATCCTTTCGTCAGTTCTGTACGGGATGCAAGTTCCTGCAATGTTAGTGCATTTTTAACGCGAAGCTGTTTAATGCGTGCTCCGATGTCCATTCATTCCCCCTCTCCGAACAGTTTTGTATTGCTAAACAAAATGTCCATATTTATCAAACTAGAGAATTATCGCAGAATTGTTTTCTGAATGCAAGTAAAAGTTAACTTTTTGTTTAGAATACCTAAACCATCAAATTTCAAAAAAGGAGGATCGGCAACGCGTATCCTCCACACAGATTATTTCACTTTTGAAATAAGATTCATTAAAGCTTCTTTTGGCTGGAAACCAACCGTAGTTGCTACAGTCTCTCCATTCTTGAAAACAATTAAAGTTGGAATGGACATAACACCATAACGTCCAGCCACATCTGGAAGTGCATCTACATTCACTTTAACAAATGTAACATCTGTTACTTCTTTTGCTAACTCTTCAACAACTGGTCCGAGCATTTTGCAAGGTCCGCACCAATCTGCATAAAAATCAACAAAAACAGCAGCATTATTGTTTAAGATGTTATCGTACTCCTCAACTGTTTTAACAATATTCATAATTTCAAAACCTCTTTTCTTTATACTGAAATTATGCCATGTATCTGCCTGTTTGCAAACTATTATGCTCAGTTAAGCTTAGATGCTGCAGCTTGATCAAGAACTACAGTAACATCTGCATGATCCTGCAGAATGGAAGCTGGACAATCTGTTGTCTTTTCACCCTTGAGCATGCCGTATACTGCATCCACTTTGTTAGCACCTGTAGCAATCAGAAGAATCTTCTTTGCACGCATAATGCTACCAAGACCCTGTGTAATAGATTCTGTTGGAACCTGGTTGATATCACCATCAAAGAATCTAGCATTGTCGCTTCGTGTCTGTTCTGTTAACTTCATCAGATGTGTTTCAGAATCAAATGGTGTGCCTGGTTCATTGAAGGCAATGTGTCCATCAGAACCAATACCTAATACCTGAATATCAACAACATGCTGCTTTAATGCATTCTCATAATCTACACAAGCCTGTTCTTCATCTTCACGATTTCCTTCCGGAACATGAATATTTTCTTCTGGGCAGTCAATGAAGTTGAATAAGTTCTCATGCATGAATGTATAATAAGACTGTTCATGATCTCTAGGAATTCCTACATATTCATCCAAGTTAAAAGTGA
Organism: uncultured Bulleidia sp.; assembly: GCA_963557245.1. Lineage (GTDB taxonomy): Bacteria > Bacillota_I > Bacilli_A > Erysipelotrichales > Erysipelotrichaceae > Bulleidia. The sequence goes on along the minus strand of CAUWDF010000083.1, from coordinate 1,187 downwards.
TGATATCCTTGTAAGATCTTCCTGTCTCTTTGTGATCCTTGATCATTTCTTTGTAGAGACCTACAGGAGAAGATCCTGTTGCAAGTCCGAGTACTGGATTTTCTTTAGAATCTAATACTTCCTTCATTACTTTAAATGCTTCCTGTGATACTTCTTCATTTGTTTCTTTTACAATAACCTTAAACATATACTTTTTCCCTTTCTTATGTCACCAGATTCGAATGGAATAACTGGTTTCAAACGTGTCATGTGGTTCCAGAAGAGTTGTTCCTTCTCGTTCTTCAAACGGAACCTCTACCTTTTCAAAATCCGGATGTGAATGCCATGGCTCAATACATACAAGAGGTGCATCTGGTTTTGGACTCCAGATTCCTAACCATTCATATCCACTAAAGCCAACTGTAACTCCATGCTTTCCATTTGTTAGTGAAGCCGTGTTAGACTTTGGATTTGGAATAATAATCGTTTTCGGTAAAATTTCACGTTTCAATTCAATGTGAGTCTCATCCTTATATCTATCCCCATTGGACTCAAACGTCTCCGGGCATCCCAGTTCTACATAATAGTCCTCAAACTCTCCCCCATCTGTAGGACAATTAAATGCTGGATGTAGTCCGAAATTAAAAGGCATTACACAATCATTCTCATTTTTAATTGTATAATAAATAAATAACTTTCTACCTTCTAGAACATATTTTATATGCATTGTAAATGCATATGGATATTGTTCTTTCGTTTCTTCTGAATCTTTCAGTTCCATTATGAGATGATGAGAATCATGCTCTATGCATCTAAAATCACTATGTCTTGCAAAGCCATGATTTCCTGTTACATACTCTTGCCCATTGATATGCAAAATACCATCCCATGTCTTTCCTACCATAGGAAATAAAGTTGGATTTCTGCCGCTCCAGAATTTAAGATCTCCCTGCCACATATATTCATTGTCAGTATCCTTGTCTACAAAACTATGAATTTCAGAAGCATGCTCATCAATTACGACATGTGCTTCATAACTATCAAGTTCAAACTGTGCCATTCGTATCTCCTTAAGCGTACATAACAATTATATCATCTTTACGAAAGCGTTAACGATAATTTCCAAATTTTGCCGCCTTTTGCATCTATTCATAACGGGAGTTTAGGAGTTGTAAAAAATATCGAATTTAAGATCGTGGCTTATTTAC
>CAUWDF010000082.1:0-7501 GCA_963557245.1 uncultured Bulleidia sp. | reverse complement strand
CTATTAGTTTTTGTTCATAAGTTAATTTCATAAAAAAATGAACCCTCCAAGTTGATCTTTAACTTTGTCCAACTTTCGGGGTTCACTCCAAATTATCTCCTCTTTTTTGTTTTATTTTGTTTCCATACCTTCTAATTTTTCGGTTAATAGTTCAATTAATTTTTCTTTGGAGCGGATTAAATCGAAAGTGTCTTTCTCACCGACCATTTCTTGCCCCGCTACAACCTTTTCATAATACTGTCTACCAAGCTTTTCATATGCTTTCGAAAGATCTCTTGTATTATGACCAATTTCCGAACGAATCTGTGCCTTTTCTTTTTCTACATTAAAACGATCCGTCAAGACTTTTCCAGTTTCTGTAATCTTACGATATGCTTGATCTGCAAATTCATTTAACTTTCTTTCAAAATCATCATTTGAGTTTCTATTTTCGGACATATTCCTCTTCCTCTCTTGATCTCATAATAAGATCCATGATTATCTTTTTAATCTCTTCATCACTCGCTTCTCTTTCCTCAATTAAAGTCCAGATTCCACTGATGAAAATATCCGCATAATTTTTGGGACATGCAAATATAATATGATGAAGTTCCATCCCCTCTTCAAATAAAGAGGTTAAACCATCTACAGCAGCGTTCTTTGCTTCTTCTACAGATCGAGTCGTCAATGCGGTCAGATCGACATCCTCATCTTTTCCTTGTAATTGATTGGAAAGAGTGCGGAAAGAATCAATACAGTTATCCACATACTGTTCTAACTTTTCAGCATATGTTGGTTTATCCATAGAAGTTTTCATCATCTCATTGAATACTTCATTATATTTTTCACTGATAGCATCGATAACATCATCTTTCGACTTAAAATAATAATAGAATAAGCCTTTCGCAACATCCATTTCTTTTACAATAGAACTGATCGTTGTATCAACGATTCCATTCTTTTTAAATAGTCTTTCTGCCGCATCTACAAACTCATTCCTTCTCTCTTCACTATCTTTTGAATCCTGCATTGTACTTCTCCTTTCTTTCTCTCAGTATAACAGTAACTGACCGCGAGTCAAGATATGTGTGTTATAATTTTTCTATGAAATTAACATGCCCAGTATGCGGTTCCTTACTGAATCGCCAAAATAAATCTGCTGTTTGTAAGAGCGGTCATTCCTTTGATTTTGCAAAACAAGGATATCTTAACCTCCTACTCAAACAGTCAATCGATCATGGTGACAACAAAGAAATGGTCACTGCCCGTACTAATTTCTTGAACACTGGTTCCTATGCGTTTTTAAGAGATGCTATTGGAAAGGAGATTACATCAGAACCTTGTAGTGTTCTAGCAGACCTTGGTTGTGGAGAAGGCTATTACACGCAGACCTTTGCCGTTGCAGAAAAATATGGATTCGATATGTCAAAAGACGCTCTAAAACATGCTTCTCGCACGGACCATTCGACACAATATGCGGTTGCGTCTATCTTCCGTCTTCCTTTAGAAGCAGAAAGTATGGACGTATGTGTCACTTGTTTCGCACCATTTGCAAAAGATGAGATTCAACGTGTCTTAAAACACAATGGACGCTTTATCTTTGTTTCTCCTGCACCGATACATTTATATGAAATGAAAGCAATGATCTACGACAATCCTTATGAAAATGTTGTAGAAGACCTAGAAACAGATCTTATAAAGGAAAAAGAATATACAATCACCCAAAAATTCACAGTTGATCAAGATGGTCTCCAAGCTCTCTTCAAGATGACTCCTTATGTACATCGAACAAAAAAAGAAGACATGGAAAAGATAAACAACACCAAATCTATGGAAATTACAGCTTCCTTCGTCATTCGTACCTATCGTAAAAAATAAGAACGATTCCTAGAATCGTTCTTTTCCTATCTATGCTATGATGAAAATGATTATGAACACATTAGAACAGAAATATTTAAAAAAAGTATTAGAAATCATCTTACCACAATATCCAATCCATCGTCTTTTAGACTGGTATGATCGTCATCCTGATTTTTATTATATCGAAACATACGAAGAATTAACCGCAATCTGTTTCAGTTACCCTTTTCTACATTTCGATTTCACAAATCAACAAGAAATTCCTTATGTTGACCCTTCCATCGGATATTATGAAAGGACACACCTTTTCGTCTTTGATAAAGATCAAATCATTGCCGATTGTGGAACATTCGCAACATCTTTTGAAACCATGCTTTATGATCCTGAAGCAGAAAAGGCACGCCACTCTATTGATGAATGGTGCGACATAGCAGCTTATGCACTCGCTGCAGCAACCTACAACACGATTGAGAAAAAAGAACATATCTCTGGAACTTCACTTATTTTTACGAATGCCTATGTCTCTTTAAACTATCGTAGACGTGGAATTTTCCGAAATATGTATGAAGGTATTGTCGATCATACACTGCGTCTACAGAAAGGTTCTACATCGTTATTTGAGGTTATTCCATTAGATCCGGATATTCCATGTTATGGACCAGACACCAAAGCAGAACCCTATTACTATTCTATGGAAAAAGATGAACCGATTCGTATTCAGAACCGTCGTATATTAGGCAGTCACTTTGGCTTTGATGCAATTTGTCTTCGCGAAGACAATGTCGATCCAGGAGATGGTACGAGACAATGGTTCTGTTTCAAAAACACGACTAACAAAATTCCTATCCAACATACAAAACTCTATTCCTAATTTCTAAATTTCTTAAAAGTTTATACTCCCTTCCCCTTATATAATGAAAGTATGAAGAAAAACAAAACAAAGAATATCTTAATTCTAACCATGACTATGATACTAGGCCTTCTCTTCGTTTGGCTCTTCCAAAACAAATGGGAAGTACAGATCACACTACGTGGAGAGAATGTCGCACATGTCGAATATATGGATTCTTATAAGGATCCTGGCGCCGATGCCATCTACACCGGAACCCTCTTTCCCTTTATCCACCAAAAAGTCGATGTTCAAAGGGATAAAAAGAAAGTAGATACAAGTAAACTAGGCACCTACACTGTCACTTATCGTGCCCATTATAAAAAATATGATGCAAAAGCCAATCGTAAAGTCATTGTAGAAGATAAGACAGCACCAAAGATTGAACTTGTCTCTGATTCCAATCACTATACCTTACCAAATCATACATATGAAGAAGAAGGTTATACAGCAATTGATAACTATGATGGAGATATAACCGCAAATGTTATTCGCACAGAGACTCCTGAAACGATCACATATACGGTTACCGATTCAAATGGAAACAAAACATCGATTGAAAGAAAGATCATATACGATGATCGCAAAGGACCGGAGATTACGTTAAATGGCGGAAAGGATACGATTGTTTATCTAGGTGATAACTATACCGATTCTTATCAAGCAATCGATGATTTAGATGGTGATATTACTTCTAAAATGACCGTTGAAGGAACTGTCAACACATCCATAAATGGCGATTATACGCTCCACTACCATGTAACAGATAGCTACGGCAATCACTCCAACGCAACAAGGGTTGTTCATGTGGTCAATCGTCCGATAAATCAAAACACTAATAACATGAATCCAAAGACCATTTTCTTGACATTTGATGATGGTCCAGGGAAAGCTACGGATTCTTTATTAGCTATATTGCGTAAATACAATGTCAAAGCAACCTTCTTTACAACATCCGCATACCCTGGTTACGCAGATGCAATACGTAAAGAAGCTGCAGACGGTCATACTGTCGCCCTGCACACATATTCTCACAATTACGCTAAGATATATGCATCTAGCGATGCATACTGGAATGATTTCAATGCCCAGAACGAAGTAATCCATCAAATGACTGGTTCTTATACAAAACTATTCCGTTTCCCTGGTGGTAGTTCTAACACAATCAGTCGTAATTATAGTCCAGGTATCATGACCCAACTCACACAGCAAGCCAACGCAAAAGGATTGACTTATTTTGACTGGAACGTATCCAGCGGAGATGCTGGAGAAACAACAAGTACAGATCAAGTATTTTCAAATATGACAAGTCAAATCGCTGCAAATGCGCGTGCGGGTAAAGCTTCAATCACTCTCCAGCATGACTATAAACAGTTCTCTGTGAATGCGGTAGAACGCATTATTCAGTGGGGGCTCGAGAATGGATATAACTTCCAACCTCTTACCGATGGCGTATATACAGTGCACCATTCAATCAACAATTAAAACAGGATGTTACAATCCTGTTTTTTTTATCCATTTTCAGATACGAACAAAGAAGAGCGCACAAATGAATCTAATGACATTCCCTCTTCCATTTTCTCTAAACATTCTTTTGTACATGCATCATAAACACGAAAAAGTTTCTGTGACTTTTGTACATCCGAATATACTTTCCACATACCAACATACCGACATGGTTTCTTTCCTTCTATAAAACCTTCAATGTCTTCTGGTGGATAGCCGAGGAAACAACCAATTTCATGTGGAAAAGTCAATTCTTGTTTTAAATGACGGATTAAACAAGTAAGACTCTTCCAAATATTTGACGTATCATATCCTTTCTGACGTAATAGATTCAATACAATAGGATCTTTTAAATCTGCCTCCAAATAAGAAGGCCGAAAAAGATAGATAAGAGCTCGTTCTTTTTTAGGATATCCTAGTACCATCATATGCAAATCAAAACGTTCCCATTTTCGATTATAGTTCGCAATCTCTTTTGTAAGAGAGCGATGATCCTTACTCTCCACAGTAAATAGTCCAGCTGTCTTCAACGCAGCTAAAGTAGGAGAACATAATTGAGCAATAACTTTTTCAGACATATTTGCACCTCAGTTAGATGAAACTAACTATATCACAAATTCAAAAAATAAATAGCCCTCTATAGAAAAAAATCTATAAAAGGCTTTCCTTTTATTCATGATACAGAACAATTTTTTTATCTTGAATCGTCTTCTTCATATCAATGACGCGCTGATTCTCACTTCCCCGGAAAAAAAGACATATATTCTTTTTAGCTAACTGGAATGGACCATCTATAAGTATATCTAAATAAGACAGCATCTCATAAGTGACATCCGTATGTTTACGTTGTCCTTCTAACAAATCATTTTCTAATACAAAACCTGTATAAGACCATATATCTTTATTCGGAAGTTCTTTTCGAACACGACGCAATAATGTCACAAGTGCTTGTTGATTTTCTGGCTCAAACGGTTCACCACCAAGTAATGTAAGTCCTTGTATATTTTCATCTTTTAATAATTCGAGGATATGATCTTCCGTCTCCTTCGTATACGGTTGTCCATAATGAAAATCCCAGGTTTCCTTCTGAAAACATCCTTCGCAACAATTGGTACAACCAGATACGAACAAGGTAACACGACAGCCTTCCCCATTTGCAATATCATACATTTTTATATTTCCATAGTACATACTTCTACCTCAATTCTCATTTCTCACCTTATTTTATAAGCCTAATCTATTCCATGCAAACCTTTAGCTCAGAAACCAGAAAAAAAGCTATATCGATTAGATATAGCTTAAAGATTTATTCGCCTTTAACAGCTTTAGCTGCATTCAAGCCAGCCATCTTACCGAAACGGACAGAAGAACCGATTGCAACACCACAACTTGGATATTCATCACCGAACATACCTGTAAAGGCTGTTTCACCAGCTGCATACAGACCATCGATTGGCTGATTATTTGCATCCAGAACATGAGAATCAATATCTGTTACAAGACCACCAAAAGTAACTGTATAAGATGGATTTAACTGAATTGCATAAAGCTTTCCTTCTAACTTCTGCATATATTCAGCCGGTTTACCAAAATCATCATCTGTTCCCTTATCACATAGTTCGTTGTAACGAGCAACAGTATCTGCGAATGTAGATGGATCAACACCCATGAGCTTAGCGAGTTCTTCTGGTGTATCTGCAGATAATGTATCTTCCATAGAAATACCATACTGAACTGTTTCATTTGGATCTTCCGCAGATGCAATATAATAACCTAACTGTGCACCAGACTTATGAAGTGCTGTAGCAACATGAGACTGATATGTGAACTCATCAACGACTCTTTCACCCTTATCATTTACAATCAGGCCGCTTTCCTCATTGATACCGACACCACATGTGTAGCTTACAAATACTTCCTGAATACCAGGAGCCTGATATACCTGAGCACCTACATCTTCACCCATTGTGATACCTTCACCAATATTTCCCTTTGGAACAGTTGTAGAGTAATTTTCAATACCAAGATAAGCTGTCATTTCACGATTCTGTGCATAACCACCAGTAGCAAGAATAACCTGCTTTGCCTTAACCGTAAACTTAGATCCATCTTTGTATTCACCAGTTACACCCGTAACCTTACCATCTTCTGTTGTAATACCAGTTACATGTGCATTATATACGATTTCTGCATCTGTAGAAGCGAGCTTGTCATATAAAGGAACTGTAATCTGTCCACCGTGTCCATTTGTCTGGCCTCCGCCACCTTTCGTATTCATAACTCTCCATGGAGTAATAGAAGAATGAATTGGTTCAACATTAATAATCTCTACACCAAGATCTTCCAACCAGTTCACATCTTCTAATGCGTGATCACAGAAGAACTTAACTTTTTCATCATCCAGATAATCACCACCAATGCTCTTCAGATAATCAAAGAGAGCTTCTGGTGTATCACCTGTATATCCCTGTTCTTCCTGATACTTTGTACCAGCCGCAATGAGCTTACCACCAGATAATGTTGTAGCACCACCAATGATACCCTGCTTTTCAAGAACGAGTACTTTTGCACCATTTTCCTGTGCTGTAATAGCTGCAGACATACCTGCAGCACCTGCACCAACGACAACAACATCTGTTTCGTAGGATTCAGCACCATTTTCTGCTTTTACTTCTGTCTTCTTAAGCTTTTCAACATCCAGCTCATCTTTAACAGCATCTTCAACAGCGCCTAAGACTGCATTCGATGTAATTGTAGCACCTGTGATCGTATCGACATTCAGAGACTGATTGTCAATAATCTGAGCAGGCATTGCCTCAACTGGAGAAGTTGGAAGTCCCTGACCTACACCATATGTCTCTTTTTGGTCTAACTTTACATCTGTGATTTTTCCATTTGTAACAGTAACAGTAGCTGTTACCTCGCCATTCATACCTCTAGATGTACCTGTCAGTGTCTTGCTTGCTGCGGAATCGGACGCGTTTGGGGTACAGCCGGCTAAAAGAGCAGCTGTAAGTAAAATTGATAAACTTTTTTTCATGTTACTCCTTTTTGTGAAATAAAAATCAAATTACTGTAGAAACTAAGTATCACATACGAATAAAATAAAATCAATGGATTTACAAATATTTGAACGAAAATCATATTTTGATTCTTTTTTTATACTTTCTAAAAACAACTCGCATAAAAGTGTATCAAAAAAAGAGGATTATAATGTAGTAAACCCCAAATTTAGGACAAAAGACTACACAGACTGTACGGCCTGAT
>CAUWDF010000081.1:0-7534 GCA_963557245.1 uncultured Bulleidia sp. | reverse complement strand
TAAATTGCTTTGATTTCGGCTATTACAGCTTCATTTCGTTCGCCGATAGGATCTGATTTGCACAATTCAAAATAAAATGTAGATTTTGGCAGCTTTGAAATCTTTAAAAGGCCTTTCAGTTTAAACCCTTCTTCTCTTAACTGCTGAATCATCTTTGCTTTTTTGGGCGGTCTGCCTTTCTTTGCACGTAATCCGTCTATACCTAACGTATCCTATTTCTTAATCCAATTGCATAATTGACCAGTGCTAATATTGGCCGCTACAGCAACATCATACAGTGGTTTACCGTTTTTTACCTCTGTAATTAAGTTGAATTTTTCAGTTGGATTCCAATATCTATTTTTGCCAGAATGACGAAAATCTTCTTTTCCGTGCGTGGTGTAAATATCAGACCATTTATGAACATAATTGAAGAAATTCTTTTTGGAAACACCATTTGGCACATCAGGATGAAGTCCTGTACTCTGATACATCTCTACACATTTAACTTTAAATTCATAGCTATATTTCATAAAAACCCCTATCACTGGTTGTCCAGTAATAGGGGTACACATCATAATTGAATGCTTTTAAATATGGATGAATTAACGAACAAGATCTTTAAGACCTTTCGAAGCCTTGAAACCAGGAACCTTTGTTTCTGGAATTTCAATTGTTTCTTTAGTCTGAGGATTGATACCTACACGAGCAGCTCTTGTCTTAACTTCGAACTTACCAAAACCAGTAATATCTACTTTAGCGCCGTCTCTCATTGCTTCTGCCATTGTAGCAAAAACAAGGTCAACGATTTCGCCAGCTTCTTTTTTTGTAATATCGTGTTTTTCAGCGATTGTATCTGCAATCATCTTTTTATTTAAAACGTCCATACTTTTACCTCCTCTATGGCTTACCTATAATAGCATGATTCTTTACGCATTCAATACTTGACAAAGCATAAAATTGCTTTATTTTACACGTTCTTGAAATTGTTTAAGAATTGCTTGAATATCGTCTTTTGTAAGATTTTTTACACCTGCAGCATTCGGATGTCCACCACCATGGAACTGTTCTGCAATATCGTTGATACGTATTGTTTTAGAACGTAAAGATCCATCATAGAGCGTCTTCCCGTCCACTACTTTCTCCGTGAAAATTCCCCAAATTTGAAAATCTCTAACATGACCTAGTTCATCAATAAAGCTGCGTGCTTTACTCGCTGTCATATTACTATTTTCTTGATCTTGTATTGAGATGACTTCATAAGCAATTTGATTATCAATCATCTGTACATTCGATCGGACAAAACCAGAAAATTTAAATCCATTTAAGCTCTTATCGAAAAGATTACGAGCAATTGCAGGAATGCAAATATCATGTTCCGCAATAAAGGAAGCTGCTCTTAATGTTGCGGCAGTTGTATTTGATGTTGTAAAGTTCAACGTATCTGTTAAAAGACCTGAATATAAATATTCGGCCGTCTTAGAAGAGACTTCAAATGAACTACATTCTTCTACAAAACGAGCAAGTATCTCACATGTAGCGGCAGCACTTTCTTCAACAAAAGACACATCTCCAAATGGACTACGATCGGGATGATGATCCACTTTAACAATTTTTTTTGCTGTTAAAAATCTTTGATCATCTACACGTTCTTTATTGGCGGTATCCAGGACAAAAGCAACACTCTCACGTACAATCATATCAGCTACTTCATCCGATCCTGGCCAATTAAGTCCCTGATCACATTTTTCACTTCCACAAACATAAACTTTTTTAGAAGGAAAATTATCTAAAATCCAATTTTTTAGTCCAAACTGCGAACCTACTGCATCACAATCAGGATGCTCATGTCTAAAGATAGTAATGACATCTGCTTGCTCTATTTCCGATAATAAAACTTTGTAATTCATATATTAAAGACCAAGAAGTCTTACTGTATCTCTAGCAATGACAAGTTCTTCGTTTGTTGGGATAACATAAACAGCTAAACGAGAACCATCACGAGAAATCTTAGCTTCTTTACCGATTGTAGCAGCATTGAGCTCATAATCGATATCAAGACCCATAGAGAGCTCACATCTCTTAAGAATTCTTTCTCTCATCTTAGCATCATTTTCACCAAGACCAGCTGTAAAGACGATTGCATCAACTTTACCAAGCTGTGTGTAATAACCACCCATGACGTTGATAATACGATTTACATATAACTGAACAGTCATGATTGCACGTGTATTTCCAGCATCTACTGCATCCTGAATATCTCTAGCATCTGAAGAAATACCAGAAACACCTAACATACCGGAACGCTTATTGAGATATGTATCCATTTCTTCCCAAGAAGCACCAAGCTTTTTAGCCATATAGAAAACAATAGTAGGGTCAATATCACCACTACGTGTTCCCATCATAATTCCTCCTAAAGGAGTCAGACCCATAGAAGTATTTATAGAACATCCATTCTGAATTGCTGTAATAGAAGCTCCATTACCAAGATGACATGTAATCATATTCAAGTCACGGATATCTCTGCCCATTAATTCAGCAGCCCGTCTTGAAACATAGTAATGTGATGTACCATGCGCACCATAACGACGAATCTTGTATTCTGTATACCAGTCATATGGCACTGGGAATAAGTAGCTTTCCGGTGGCATTGTCTGATGGAAAGCTGTATCAAAAACAAATACATGTCCAATATTTGGTAAAGCTTTCTTGAATGCTTCATAACATACTAAATGAGCTGGATTATGTAATGGAGCAAGGTCGCTCAGTTCGCTAACTTTGTCCAATACCTCTTCATCCACTACTACAGATTCCTTAAAATATGGACCGCCCTGGACAATACGATGTCCAGCACCCTGAATTTCATCTAAAGATGAAACAATATGGTTCTCGATCAATGCTTCTAAAAGCAGATCTACAGCCTTCTGATGATCTGGAATTGGTGTTCTTGTGACCTTCTTTTCACCATTTACTTTAATAGTGAACTGTCCCATCTCCTGTCCGATACGCTCAGCCTGACCACTTGTCAGAACTGTTTCAGATGGCATATCGAATAACTGAAACTTAAGTGAAGATGAACCTGAATTTACTGAAATTACCTTAGTCAAAATTGCCTCCTTCAATATCAATTTCTTTAAGTTTATCTAATAACTGACAGATCTTATCATCATCTGTCAATGAAGCGATTTGCTTATATAACTGCATACGTTCACGGTATGCAGCAGCAAGATGAAGAATTGATTCATACCGATTCAACTCCTCTGTACAACGTTTTACGGTGTCATATACAGCTGCTCTAGAAATTCCCATCAAATCTGCAATTTCTTGATAAGAATAATCTTCCCGAAAACAATAACTGCATATGGCCTGTTGCTTTTCTGTTAAAAGTGCACCGTAATAATCTAATAATTCATTGATTTGAATCTTATTCAGCATAGTCTTCCAATCCTTCGGAAATACTATATAAGTAAGAATCAAGATCAAATGGACGTAAATCTTCTGGATGCTCACCTAATCCAAGATACAGAACAGGGATATGTAACTTATGCTTAATCGCAATAACAATACCACCCTTGGCTGTACCATCCATCTTTGTCAAAATGATACCTGTAAGATTAGTTGCGTCTGCGAACTGTTCAGCCTGCGAGAGACCGTTTTGTCCTGTCGTCGAATCAAGGACAAGCCATACGTTGTGAGGTGCACCCTCAATTTCACGACTTGATACTTTATTCATTTTAGCAAGCTCACGCATAAGCCCAGCTTTGTTCTGTAAACGGCCAGCGGTATCACAGATTAAGATATCAATTTGATTTTCTTTTGCATAACGGCAACCATCCACAATTGCTGCACTTGGATCACCATTTTCAATTCCTTTAATAACTGGAACATTTAAACGTTCACCCCATTCAGCAAGCTGTTTGATAGCACCTGCACGGAATGTATCAGCTGCAACAAAAGCAACTTTTTTACCTTCCTTCTGCCACATATTAGCAAGTTTTGCCGCTGTAGTTGTCTTACCAGAACCATTGACGCCTTCAAGGAAAATAACCGTTGGTCCCTCTTCATTGAACTTCATCGGTTCATCTGGTACCTCTTCATATATAGCACGCATTTCTTCAATTAAGAAGTTCATTGCCCACTGGAATGTGATTGTAGGATAATCTTGTGCTGCATCTTTCAGATGATTACAGATTAAATCAGCGGTATCGATGCCTACATCACTTTCAAGAAGAATGATTGTCAATTCTTCTAAGAAGTCATCATCCACACCATTAAAGGTATGTTTCATGGCATTTAACTTATCTGAAAATGACTGTCTAGATTTTTCAAATCCAGATAAATATTGTGCTCTGTCTTCTTTTTTAAAAAACTTTTCTTTTAACTTTGATAAAAAACTCATGATTGATCACCCGATTGTGGATCTGCCATATCCATAGCTTCTTTCAATTCTACTTTTAACATCTGTGATACGCCCTGCTTTTGCATTGTAACACCATATAGTACATCGGCTTTCTCCATTGTACCAACACGATGCGTAACAACAATAAACTGTGTCCGATCCGTATAATTATGCAAGAATTGTGCAAAGCGTTCTACGTTTCCTGGGTCTAAAGCAGCCTCTACTTCATCTAATATAACTAAAGGTACTGGCTTCACTTTTAGAATAGCAAATAAAACACATAAAGCAATTAATGACTTCTCACCACCTGAGAAAAGCATATTATTCTGAACAGCTTTTCCTGGAGGCTGTGCATCAATGTCAATACCTGAATTCAAGATATCACTTGGATCCTGCAATATCAGGTTTGCCTTTCCACCACCATATAGTGTACAGAAAATCTCATTGAATTCCGTATTGATCTGGTCAAAGGTCTGTTTGAACTGTTTCTTCATAACGGAATCCATTTCATCAATTGCCGCAAGAATTTTATCACGACTAGATGTCAATTCATCTATCTGCTGTTTCATTGTCTCATAGCGTTCATTTACTTCCGAATACTCTTCCGGAGCATTCATATTGACATTGCCGAGTCGATCTATATCCGCACGTAACTGTGCAACTTCTTCACGAGCATTCTCAACAGGTTCTGTAGAGATTTTCGTACGCGCAAACTCGAATGTCAGTTGATATTCCGTTGCCAATCGAGATAAATTGGTCTCTAATTTAGTTTCCAAACGTGACTGATCAATCTTAATTGCATTTTCACTTGCTTCTGCTGTCTTAAGATTGCTTCTCATTTGGCGTAGCTGTGCTTCTTTACGTTCTACTTCTTGATTCAGTCCTAATCGTTCATTACGCTTTGACTTAATGTCAGAAGTAATCTGATCTCGGCGATAATATGCTTCATTTAAGCGTATTACAAGATCATCGACATGAGATTCCGAACTCGTTGTATCTTCTGCTGGTTTTTTTGGAGAAACTAAAGCGAGATCATTACAATACTTTTCGTATTTTGATTTCTTTGCTTCTACAACCGGTTCTAAAGCAGCCAATGCAAAACGCTGTTCTTGTAAATCTCTAGCAATTGCTTCTTTCTGTGCAACTGCACGGTCATAATCTTTTCTTGCTAATTGAACACGTGCATTAGCAGAATCTAACGCCACATTAATTTCCTGTACTTCTTTCTTCATTGTCACAAGATTTGTATTATGACGCATTTTACCACCAGTCATAGAACCGCCACGATGAATGACCTCTCCCTCAACTGTAACAATCTTGTAACCTCGTTTTGTCAAAGAAGAAAGATTATTTCCAGATTCCATAGAATCAGCAACAAGAACATTTTGTAAAAGAGATGCAACAACAGGATCGAACTTGGCATTACAATTCACAAAATCGGAAGCAAGCCCTAAAAAACCTTTTGTATTGCGACATATAATCTGATCTTCTTGACGCACATAATGAGGCGCACAAACTGTCAAAGGTAAAAAAGTAGCTCTACCCGACAAATTCTTCGTTAAGAAACGAATCGCATCACGTGCTGCTTGTTCATTTTCCGTGACGATATTATTCATTGCTCCACCAAGAGCAATCGAAATAGCTTCTTCATAGCCACTCTGCACATTCAGAACTTGTCCTATAACTCCCAAAATCCCATGCAAAGAATTACTGTTCTGCATAATTGCCTGAATACCTTGTTGGTTATTAAATGGATTACGCATAATCGAATCTAATACATTTTTTCGATTCTCTAAAGAACGTTGTTTTGCTTGAGCTTGATCAAAAACAGAACTTGTATCGATAATGGACTGTGCTGCTTGAGACAACTTTTCTGTCAATAATTTAATCTTTGTCTGCAATTCCGACAACCGATTATTTCTATCCTCATATTCAATACGAGCTGCTTCAGCAAGATCCTTTAATTCTTTTGCTTTCTGCTCATTCGAACCTGTTTCGACAATATACTTTCGTTTTTCATCCAATTCCGTCTTTCGAGCTTCTAAACCTTGAACATCATTGAAATTCTTCATCAGTTCATCTTGTAATACATTAATTTTCCGATCTAGTTCGTTAATTTGTCGACGGGTATCTTGTATTTTTGTTTCCGATACTTGAATACCCGTTGTATACATAGCAGTCTTAGTACCGATATCAAAAAGTGTATTCTTTGCACTTTCGATTTCTTTTGTAATCTGTTCAATATCTTGAACAAGAACAGTAATCTCGATTTCTTCTAAGCGCTTCTTTTTTTCACGATACATTTCCGCTTTATGAGCCTGTCTTTTTAAAGGTGAGACCTGCTTTTCCAATTCCGTTAGAATATCTTGACAACGATCTAAATTGGATTTTGTACGTTCTAAACGGGAAAGCGATTCAATCTTTCTTTTCTTATATTTAGCAACTCCAGCTGCTTCTTCAAAGATTCCTCTTCGCTCCTGCGGTTTTGCTTCTGCAAAAGAAACAATATTACCCTGTGAGATAATCGATAAAGAATCTCTTCCTAAACCCGTATCCAAGAACAGATCCACAACATCTTTTAGGCGCACATGATTACGATTGATCAAATATTCTGCATCACCAGAATCGCGGAAGAGACGTCTTGTTACTTCAATCTCGTCACGATCATCATTGAGAATATGATTGCTATTGTCAAAAACAAGAGTAACTTCAGCCATATTGACTTTGCGACGATCTGCAGAACCGGCAAAAATGACATCATTCATTTTTTCCCCGCGCATACTACGCGCACTCTGTTCACCTAATACCCAACGAACAGCATCTGCTATATTCGATTTTCCGCATCCGTTTGGTCCTACAATACCAGTAATCGGATTCGAAAAGGAGATCATCGTTTTATCTGCAAAAGATTTGAACCCTTGCATTTCAATTCGTTTTAAAAACATTTATTTCTCCTTAAATGTGCTGATATATTATATCAAAAAAACGGCTTAAATAACAGCAAAAAAGACATTTCTATTCTTCTATAACATAATTATTATTTAAATTTAATATTTAATGTGAAATTTCAAAATTATAATTAAATATAATTATTTTTTTCACAGATGAATTATCATTTTAAGTGCAACACTTATAAAAAATAAAAGTCCATGA